>NZ_NWQG01000033.1:0-36322 GCF_002529485.1 Mesorhizobium sanjuanii | reverse complement strand
TGTTGATCTCGCCCAGGAACTCGGCGACGAAGCGGTTGTCCGGCTTGTCGTAGACCTCGTCGGGCCTGCCTACCTGCAGCAATTTGCCATGGTTGAAGATGGCGACGCGCGACGACAGCGCCAGCGCCTCGCTCTGGTCGTGGGTGACGAAGACGAAGGTGGTGCCGGTCTCCTGGTGGAGGCGCTTCATCTCGGCCTGCATCTGGCCGCGCAGGCCCTTGTCCAGTGCCGAGAACGGCTCGTCGAGCAACAGCACGCCCGGCTCGAACACCAGTGCACGCGCCAGCGCCACGCGCTGTTGCTGGCCACCGGAAAGCTGCGACGGCAGCTTCTTCTCATGGCCCCTCAGCCCGACGCGCTCGATCATCTCGCCGACGCGGCGCTTGATCTCGGCGGCCGATTTCTTGCGCACCTTGAGCGGGAAAGCGATGTTAGCCTCGACCGACATATGCGGGAACAGCGCATAGCCCTGGAACACCATGCCGGCGGCGCGTTGCTCGGCCGGCCGCTCGGTGATGTCGACGCCGTCGCTGAACAGGCGGCCGTCGCTCGGTGGCACGAAACCGGCCAGGATCATCAGGAAGGTGGTCTTGCCCGAGCCGGATGGCCCAAGCAGGGTCAGGAATTCGCCGCGGCCGATATCGAGCGTCAGATTGTCCAGCGCTCGGAACGAGCCGAAGCTCTTGCCGATCCCGATTGCCTTGATCTCTGCGGCCCGGCCGGGTTGCTGCATCCTGCCTTTGTCCTCACGCTGAGGTAAATCGTAGGGCAGGGCGGCGGCTCACCGCAACCGAATAGTTTTCGTCGGATCGGCAAATTTGATTCATCTATGGCACCAATCTCCCCCTCACGATGGGGAGATGTCGCCGAAGGCGACAGAGGGGGGCGTGGCGCGTGAAGCGCCAACCTCCTCCGCAGCAGCAGGCCGAGCCCAGTCGGATCGACCCCTCTGGCCGCTTCGCGGCCATCTCCCCCCGAGGGTCCCCCGAGGGGGAGATTAGTGCCCCGCCTCAATACGTGGCCAGCCTGTTCTCAGACAGCTTCGCCCTTAGCCAGTCGCTGAAGGCATTGAGCACCGGATGGCTGGCCTTGGTGTGCTCGAAGACCAGGAAATAGGAGCGTGGTGAGGGGACCGACGCTTCGAAGGGCTTGACCAGCCGGCCTTCGCTCAACGCCCGGCGGCCGGTCAATTCGTCGCCCATGGCAATCCCCTGGCCGGCGATCGCCGCCGAAAAAACCAGGTTCATGTCGGAAAAGAAGATGCCGCCTTCGGTGTCGGGATTTTCGACTTTCGACAGCGCCAGCCAGCGCGCCCAGTCCTCGGTGTCGCCGAGATGGAGCAGATTGGCGCGCAGCACGTCGGCTGGCTTGGAAAATCCGCCGACCTTGTTGAGCAGCGTCGGACTGCAGAGCGGCGTGAAGAAGACTTCGCAAAGCAGCTCCACCGCCCGGTTCGGCCAGTTGCCGACGCCGAAGGCGATGAAGGCGTCGGCGTCGGGATTGCTGACGTCGTCCAGGCGTCGGGGCGTCAGGATGGAGAGCGCCACATCCGGATACATCTGCTGGAACTCACCGATATGGGTGCACAGGAACATCGAGGCGAAGCCTGGCGGGCAGGAGATTGCGAAGGAACCGCCGACGCCGGCGCCCCTGTTCTGGGTCACCGCGTCGCCAAGCACAGTCAGCGCCTTGCGGACATCGGCTGCGTATCGTTGGCCGCGCGGCGTCAGCGCCACGCCCTTGCCGATGCGCTGCAGGAGATCGAAGCCGAGGTCGCGTTCGAGCAGGCGAAGCTGGTGAGAGACAGCGCTGCGGGTGAGGTGCAGTTCGTCGGCGGCGCGCCAGACGCTGCCGTGGCGGGCAAAGCTGTCGAGAGCGCGCAGCGCCTGGGTGGACGGTATTCGCAAGAGGCCTCAGGTGAACCGAATTTGCATGAGCCGGGAAAACATATCACTTTCTTGCGAGGCGCTTCACTGCTTTCTTTGAGGAATGGAGAAACCGATGACCCCTGCTCAGGCGACCGCGCTTGCCTGTCTGGACGACATCCAGCCGCTATTGTCGGCATGGACGCGGATCATCTTCGATTTCGGCGAGACCGCCTGGCGCGAATACCAGTCCGCCGCCTGGTATGTCGAGCGGCTGAAATATGAGGGGTTCTCCGTCGAGGAAGGCTCGGGCGGCATGCCGACCGCTTTCTGCGCCCACTGGACCAACGGTGCTGGGCCTACCATCGGCATGTATGCCGAATATGACGCGGTGCCGGGCAATTGCCAGGATGCGACGACGGTGAAACGGCCGCGGCCAGGCCTCGGCGGCGAGGCCGGCGGCCACACCGACCCGCATTCGGGCCTTGGCATTGCCAGTCTTGGCGGCCTGCTGGCGGTGAAGGCGGCGATGCAGCGCCACGACATATCAGGCACGCTGCGCTTCACCGGCGAGCCGGCCGAGAAGGTGCGGGGATCGAAGCCGATCCACGCCGCCAAGGGCTATTATGACGGCCTTGCCGGCATGATCTCCTTCCACCCCTTCTACATGCTGCCGCTCTGCAACACGGCGCGCTGGGACACGCATTGCGGCGCCGCCTATGCGATGATCTATCGCTTTATCTGCGACGAACCCGAACATTGGGTTCGCGCAAGCGATGCGGCACCCATTCCGCAGGCGCATTCGGCGGTGCGGGCGCCCGGCGCCAACGACGCGCTTTTCATGATGTACATGGCGTCGAAAGCGCTGCGCGATTCCATGCTGCCGCATCAGGGCGGCTGGTCGATCAGCGAGGCGATCCTGACGGCGGGGCAGGCGACCGCCGACAATCTGCCGGCGGGGCTCGCCGAGATCCAGTACATGATCCGCGTGCCGACGCTTGCCATGGCCGAACAGGTGACCGCCGTGCTCGACCGCAACGCCGAGGCCGCCGCGAAAATGAGCGGCTGTCGTCACGAGCGGCACTGGGTGTCAAAGTCGCGGCCTGGACTCGCCAACCATGTCATGGCAACGATTGCCTTTGAGGCGCTGTCGGCGGTCGGGCCGCCGCACTGGGACGAGGCGGCCAAGACAATTGCCCGCGAAATACAGATCAATGCAGGCGGGGCGGCCAGCGAAGAGCCTTTTATCGAAGAACTGGAGCGGCTGATCGAGCCGCGTGAGGCGGAAGCCATCCTGCGCCGCGACCTGGCGCCGTCGCAGGTGAATTCGACGTCCGACGACTACACCGACATGTCCTGGCATACGCCCACGGCAAGGATCTATGTCGCCCGGCCGGCGCTGCGCTCGGAGAACGGCCATGCCTATCCAGCCTGGGCGATGAACGCGCTGGGCGGCATTCCCGAGACCATCGATCCGATGGTCACTTGCGCGGCGAAGACCGTCGCGCTCGCGGCACTGCGCCTGCTGGAAGACGAAGCTGCCCGCCAGGCGGCGGTGGATGAATTCGTCAACCGCACCGGCGGCGGCATCGGCGGGTCGAGCTGGATCGCGCCGCTCTGCGACTATCAACCGCCGACCGGCTTTCGCTGGCCGGAATATGTCACCACCCAGCGCGGGCGCGACTGGTGGATCCCAGGCAATCAATCACCCCATGCTGTCTCACGAGGAGAAACCCATGACCGTCCATGACCGCATCGTCGCAGAACCGTTTTCGTTGCAGCGCCGCAACCCGGCCGGCGGCACCAAGCCGCTGACCAACTGGGGCTTCGCCAATGAGACCGACGTGCTCACCGACGTGCTGCTCGGCTCGCCGAATTTCCTGCGCCATCTCTCGACCAGCTCGCTGTCGAGGAAGCACCTGCGCGAGGCGCCTTGCAACGTCCAGATCGCGCAGGCGCAGCACAAGGACCTGGTCGCCGCCTATGAGCATTTCGGCGTCAACATCCACTGGCACGAGCCGACGCCGGAACTGCCGATGCAGGTTTACTCCCGCGATTCCAGCGTCATGACGCCTTACGGCGTCATCATCACCGCCATGGCCAACTGGTGGCGGCGCGGCGAGAACTACGCGGCGATCCGCACCTATGAAAAACTCGGCATCCCGATCTACGACATGGTCACCGCCGGCACGTTCGAGGGCGGCGACTTCAACGTCATCGAGGAGGGCGTGGTGCTGATCGGCTGCGGCGGGGCGCGTACGCAAGAGGAGGGCGCCCGCCAGGTACAGTCCTGGTTCGACAAGGAGGGCTGGGAAACCCGCATCGCCTTCATCGACGAATATTACGTCCATATCGACCTGATGGTGGTGCCGATCGCCGAGAAGCTGACCGCCGTTTGCCTGGCCTGCACCGAGCCTGGCATCGTCGACTGGCTGAAGGGCAAGGGCCATGAGATCATCGACGTGCCGTTCCAGGACACGATGGCGCTCGGCTGCAACTTCATGTCGCTCGGCAAGGACCGGGTGATCGCGCCGACCTCGAGCCAGACGCTGATCGGCCAGCTCAAGGCGCGCGGCTTCGAGGTGGCGTCCGTCGACATGAGCGAGATCTCCAAGACCGGTGGTGGCATCCACTGCATGGCGCAGGCGCTGAAGCGCGAAGCGGCCTGAAAGGCAGTCACTCCCGCTTGCCTGCCGGGCCGCGATTGCGGTCCGACGCGTTGTTCCATTTTTCACAAGATGGACAACGCGTTTGATCGGTCCTACGGTTTGAGCCGAACCAGCGGAGATATTCGCGGCCCCAATGAACAAGGTCGATATCAGGAACAAGGGTAGCGACGAGCGCTCGACCGCCACCAGCCTTTTGCGGCTCGGCACACGATTGAAGCTCTCCCGGCAGACGCGTGGCCTGACCTTGAAGGCGCTTGCCGCCGCTGCCAATTGCTCGGAAAGCCTGCTTTCCAAGGTCGAGAACGGCAAGGTCTCGCCCTCGCTTCCCATGCTCCACAGGCTCGTCGAGGTGCTCGGCACGAACATCGGCTGGATGTTCGAGGAGTCCGACGGTGAGGAAGGCATAGTCTTCCGGGCCGGAGCGCGGCCGTTGATCGCACTCGATCCGCTTCGGCGCGGCGAGGGCATTTCGCTCGAGCGTGTCATTCCCTATTCGCCGGGCCACCTCTTGCAGTGCAACATCCATCATATCGAGGCGGGTGGTGAAAGCGCCGGCCCGATCCAGCATGCCGGCGAGGAAGTCGGTTATGTCCTGGAAGGTGCAATCGAACTGATGGTCGGTGAAAAGACGTTTCGCCTGTCTGCCGGCGATTCCTTCGTTTTCAATTCGGAACTGCCCCACTGGTACCGCAATGTCGGCGACGAACGCGCCAGCATTTTCTGGGTGAATACGCCAGCGACATTCTGATTCCGGCGAGGGGCCCGTTCCCTTCGTAGATGCTAATTCAAGTCACTTGACAAGAAATCAAGTATCTTGAATTATGGCCGGGCGCTCAGGCGCCAGGTGAGCCCGATCAAGGGCCTTTTCCGCAAAACCAAGGGGAACCGGAATGCGTCTTACCAAGATCCTTTCAGGCTGCGCCGCAGCCATCGCCATGACCCTCGCCCTCGGCTCCGCCTCCGCCTGGGCCGAGACCTATGCGCTCGTCACCATCAACCAGCAGGCGCTGTTCTTCAACCAGATCAATGACGGCGCCACGGCTGCCGCGAAGGCTGCCGGCGTCGACCTCGTCATCTTCAACGCCAACAATGTGCCGAGCGCGCAGAACGATGCGATCGAGAACTACATCACCCAGAAGGTCGACGGCATCATTCTCGTCGCCATCGATGTCAACGGTGTGAAGCCGGCGATCACCGCGGCCAAGGCCGCCGGCATTCCGGTGATTGCCATCGACGCGCAAATCCCGGATGGCGACAACGTCGCCTTCGTCGGCGTCGACAACACCAAGGCCGGCGAGGATATCGGTAAGTTCTACGCCGACTACGTCAAGGCCAATATGAACGGCACCGCGAAGATCGGCGTCGTCGGCGCGCTCAATTCGTACATCCAGAACCAGCGCCTCGACGGCTTCAAGAAAGCCGTCGCCGACAGCGGTGAGCAGGTCACCTTCCTCGACACAGTCGATGGCCAGAACGTGCAGGACGTCGCACTTTCGGCCGCCGAAAACCTGATGACCGCCAATCCCGACATGACGACGCTTTACGCTACCGGCGAGCCGGCTCTGCTCGGAGCAGTATCCGCCGTCACCAGTCAGGAACGCACCGGCGACGTCAAGGTGTTCGGCTGGGACCTGACCAAGTCGGCGGTGCAGGGCCTCGAGGAGGGCTGGGTGGTCGCCGTCGTCCAGCAGGACCCGGCCGGTGAAGGCAAGGCTGCAATCGAAGCCTTCGTCAAGCTCAAGAAGGGCGAGAAGATCGAGCCGATCATCAATGTTCCGATCACCATCGTGACCAAGGAAAATGTCGGCCAGTTCAAGGACATGTTCAAGTAATATCCTCCCCGGACCGCCGGGCCGCGCATCGACCTGATGGTTTTTGCGCAGCCCGGCGACCGATTGAACGTGTCGCCCAGAGAACTGGAACCATGATGAGCGATGGCGAGACCTACCGCGTCAGGATGACCGGTATTTCCAAACGGTACGGCCCTATCCAGACGCTGGATGATGTTTCGCTGAACCTGAGGCCTGGCGAGGTCCTCGGCCTGGTCGGCGACAATGGCGCCGGCAAATCCACCTTGAGCAAAGTCCTGTCCGGTGCGGTCATTCCGGATTCCGGTACCATCGAGATCGACGGCGAGGTGGTGTCTTTTTCATCGCCGGCCGATGCCCGCGCCGCCCGGGTCGAGATGGTCTACCAGGACCTTTCGCTCTGCGACACGGTGGATGTGGCGGGCAATCTCTTCCTCGGCCGCGAGCCGCGTCGCCAAATTCTCGGCGTGCCCTTCCTCGACAACAAGCGCATGCATGGCGAGACGCGCCAGATGCTCGACCGGCTCGGCATCGTCATTGCCGATACAAGGCTCAAGGTCGAAAACCTCTCCGGCGGCCAGCGCCAGTCGATTGCCATCGGCCGCGCTGCTTCTTTCGATCCTTCGGTGCTGATCATGGACGAGCCGACGGCCGCCCTGGCGGTGGCGGAAGTCGAGGCGGTCCTGGAACTGATCCGCGCCGTCAGCGCACGTGGTGTCAGCGTCATCCTCATCACCCACCGCCTGCAGGATCTGTTCCTGGTCTGCGACCGCATCCAGGTCATGTACGAAGGCCGCAATGTCGCCGAACGAAAGATCGGCGACACCAGCATCGAGGAGGTCGTCAACCTGATCGTCGGCCGCAAGTTCGTTGCGCGTTCGGCGCGCGCCAGCCGTGATGAGGCAGCGCAGCCATGAACGTAACCTCGTCTTCCGCCGGCGCCGGCGCCTCTCACCCCAAACGCGCCCACAACAGCACGTGGCGGGATATGGCGACAGCCAATGGCAGCGTCGTCTCCATCGCGCTGTTCTTCATCGTCGTCTGCGTGGTCTTCTCGCTGACCACCGGTTCCTTCCTGACGACGCCCAACCTGTTGAACATCGTGCGCCAGTCCGCGCCGCTGCTGATCGTTGCGGCGGCGATGACCTTCGTCATCACCACAGGCGGTATCGACCTCTCGGTCGGCTCCGTGCTGGCGCTGACGGCGACGCTGTCGGCCGTCTTGCTGCAGGCCGGCCTGCCGTGGCCGCTCGTCGTCGTGGCCATGCTGGCGCTTGGCGCCGCGATCGGCGCATTGCAGGGCTTCTTCATCGCCTATGAACGGATACCGGCCTTTATCGTCACGCTTGCCGGGCTCTCCGTCATTCGCGGGGTGGCGCTGCTGATCACCGGCGGCTATTCGATCCCGGTCGAGCCGACGAGCTTTTTCGTCAACATCGGCAGGGCATGGTTTCTCGGTGTGCCGGTACCGGCGCTGCTCGCCCTTGTTGTCCTGATCGTCGCCTATCTCGCCTTCAATCAGACGCCGTTCGGCCGCTACGTGACCGGCATCGGGGCCAACACCGAGGCCGTGCGTCGCGCCGGTGTCGATACGCGCTTCATGACGCTCTTCGTCTACATCCTGTCGGGCATGGCCGCGGCGGTGGCCGGCATCATTCTCGCCGCCCGGCTCGGTTCCGGCTCATCGAATGCCGGCCAGGGTTTCGAGCTCGATGTCATCGCCGCCGTGGTGCTTGGCGGCACCAGCCTGTTCGGCGGGCGCGGCACGATCGTCGGCACCGTGCTCGGCGCGTTGACCGTCGCGGTCATCGGCAACGGCCTGATCCTGGCGCATATGTCGCCCTTCCTCACGCCGATCGTCACCGGCACAATCATCCTCGTTGCCATCTGGCTGAATTTCCGTCTGTTCAAGGGCGCGACGCGGAGCCGCTGACATGGATCATCTGTTCAAAGACAAGCCAATCAAGGACAGGCCGGGGGAACGGGCGCCGATCGGTGTCCGTTCCGGCATGGTTATGACCGTCACCGGCCCGGTTGCGATCGCCGATATGGGCGTGACGCTGATGCATGAGCACATCCTGCTCGACGGCGCGACATCGTGGAAATGCCCCTGCCATCCCGATGAGAAGAAGATCGCCGAGCAACCGGTCAGCATGGAGATCATCGGCGAGTTGCGGATGAACCCCTATATGAACCGCGACAACGTCTCGCTCGACGACAGCGACCTGGCACTTTCGGAACTGGCGAAATACCGGGCGCTCGGCGGCCATACCGTGGTCGATGCGACCAATATCGGCATTGGCCGCGATCCGGCGAAGCTGGCGCGCATCGCCCGCGTCTCGGGACTGCGGATCGTCATGGGGACAGGCTTTTATCTGCAGCACACCCACCCCGACTGGCTGAAGGCGATGGACGTCGACGAGGTCACCGAATTCCTGGTCAACGATGTCGGCGGCGGCGCGACGCAGCCCGACATCATGGCCGGCATCATCGGCGAGGTCGGTGTCAGCAAGGATTTCACCGATGAAGAGCGCAAGTCGCTGCGCGCTTCGGCCCGCGCGGCGAAAATCACCGGTGTGCCGCTGACCATCCATCTGCCCGGCTGGGAACGGCTGGCGCATGATGTGCTCGACGTGGTCGAGGCGGAAGGCGCCGATCTCAGGCATACGGTGCTGTGCCATATGAATCCGAGCCACAACGATCTCACCTATCAGAAAAGCCTCGCCGCGCGCGGCGCCTTCCTGGAATACGACATGATCGGCATGGATTTCTATTATGCGGACCAGGATGCGCAATCGCCTTCCGACGAGCAGAATGCTCAGGCAATCCGCTCGCTGATCGACATGGGTCTGATCGACCGGCTTCTGCTGTCGCAGGACGTCTTTTTGAAGATCATGCTGACGCGCTTCGGCGGTTTCGGCTACGGCTTCATTCTGAAGCATTTCGTGCCGAGATTAAAGCGCCACGGCGTCGAGCAGCCGGCAATCGACCGCATGCTCGTCGACAACCCAAAGACCGTGTTCGCCGCGAGCCTCTAAACGGCGGATCAATTCGACATAGGAGTAAACATGTCCAGGAAGAAGGTTCTTCTCGCAGGTGAATCCTGGGTCTCGACCGCGACCCATATCAAGGGCTTCGACCAGTTTCCGACCGTGACCTATCATACCGGCGCCGACGAACTGCTGGCCGCGCTGAAGGACAGCCCGTTCGACGTCACCTTCATGCCGGCGCATGAGGCGCAGCGGAATTTCCCCCAGACCATGGAGGCGCTTTCGGCCTATGACGCGGTCGTGCTTTCCGATCTCGGCGCCAACACGCTGCTGCTTCATCCCGACACCTGGATCCATTCCAGGCCGACGCCGAACCGGCTGCGCCTGTTACGCGACTATGTCGGCAATGGCGGCGGCCTGCTGATGTTCGGCGGCTACTACAGCTTCCAGGGCATCAATGGCGGCGCGCGTTATCACAAGACGCCGGTCGAGGAGGTTCTGCCTGTCTCCTGTCTGCCGGTGGACGACCGCGTCGAGGTCCCGGAGGGCTATGCGCCGGTCGTTGTCGGCCCGCAGAGCCATCCGATTCTCAAGGGCCTGGGCACGGATTGGCCGATCCTGCTCGGCTTCAACGAGGTCACGGTCAAGGACGGTGCGGAGGTGCTCGCCACCGTGTCTTCCGACTACCGTTCGCTGCCGCTGCTGGTGACCGGCAAATACGGCAAGGGCCGCACCGTCGCCTGGACCTCGGATGTCGGCCCGCACTGGCTGCCGCCGGACTTCATCGCCTGGAGCGGTTACAAGACGCTGTTCGAACAGATGCTGGGCTGGGCAACGGCCAGGGACTAGCCATGCGCGTCCATGTCGTCGGCAATGTCTGCGTCGATACGACGTTTCGGCTGGACCGGTTTCCGGCGGCGGGCGAGACGCTGAACGCGTCGGAACATTCCGATGGCCTTGGCGGCAAAGGTGCGAACCAGGCGGTGGCCGCGGCGCGCACCGGAGCCGATGTCCGTTTCCATGCGGCGATCGGCAATGATGCGGCCGGCGCATGGATAAGGGAGCAGTTGAGCCGCGATCTCGACGTCCGTCACCTGACGACGCTGCCGCTGCCCAGCGACCGTTCGACGATCATGGTCGATGCGCGCGGCGAGAACCTTGTCGTCACCGGCGCCAGTTGCGCCACCACTTTCGATCCCCTGGCAGACAGCGGCTTCGTGCGCTCGATCGAACGCGGCGACATCGTGGTGATGCAGGGCAACCTTCACCCCGATGCAACGACGGCCTGTCTGCGCACGGCGCGCGCGGCGGAAGCCTTGACGATCTTCAATCCGAGCCCGCTCGCGGCCGGTCATGCACCAGATCTGACCGTCAGCGTCGTTGTCGCCAATGCGGGTGAGGCGGCGCAACTGACCGGCGCCAGCGATCCTGCGGCCGCGGTCCGCGAATTGATCCGTCAAGGTTCCGGCGCCGCGATCGTGACGCTTGGGGCGGATGGCTGCCTGGTTGCCGACAGCAAGGGACGGATCGAACAGATCACGGCGCCCAAGGTGGCCGTGGTCGACACCAGCGGTGCCGGTGATGTCTTTTGCGGCTGCCTAGCCGGCTGTCTTGCAGCTGGCTTCGGCCTCGCTGCCGCGGCGCGGATCGCGGTGCGTGCTGCTGCCATCTCGGTCGGGCGTGCCGGCACGCTCGAGTCCTGCCCCGACAGGCGGGAGATGAAAATACTCATGGCAACGACGGAAACGGAAACGGCATGACACAATCCCCCAAACCCAGTGGCCCCAAACCTGTCGGCCCCAAACCTGTCGGCCAAGTCGCGGATGATGTGCTGCAATCGATCTTCGGCAGGAGCAAGGTGGTGATCGGCGTCGTTCATCTCGCCCCCCTGCCGGGCGTCCCGCGTTACAATGGCGAGGCGGTCGAGGCCATCTATCAACGCGGCCTCGACGACGCGAAAGCCTATCTGCATGGCGGTTGCGACGGCGTGATCGTCGAAAACCACGGCGACGTGCCGTTTGCCAAACCCGATGATATCGGGCCCGAAACCTCCGCCTATATGTCCGTCGTTTCCGATCGGATTCGCAGGGAGTTTGGCCGGCCGATCGGCATCAATGTGCTCGCCAATGCCGCCATTCCGGCGCTGTCGATCGCCAGCGCCTCGGGTGCTGCCTTCGTCCGCGTCAATCAATGGGCCAACGCCTATGTCGCCAATGAGGGCTTTATCGAAGGCGAAGCAGCGCGTGCCATGCGGTTCCGCGCCAAACTTCGGGCCAACGGCATCCGCATCTTCGCCGATGCCCATGTCAAGCATGGGGCACATGCGATCGTCGGCGACCGGCCGGTTGAGGAACAGGTCAAGGATCTGGTGTTCTTCGATGCTGATGCGGTGATTGCGACCGGCCAGCGCACCGGCCACGCCGCCGACCTCGGTTACATCAGGATGATCAAGGACGCCGCCGGGCTGCCGACGCTTGTCGGCAGCGGTGTTACGCCCGACAACGTCAACGACATTCTCGACATCGTCGACGGCGTCATCGTCGCCAGTTCGCTGAAATATGACGGGGTCTGGTGGAACCAGGTTGAACCGCGGCGGGTGAACGCCTTCATCCGCGGCCTCAAGCGATGAGTTTGCAGCCGGAGATCGACGGCGAGAGATTGCTCGGGCGGCTAAATGCGTTCGCCCGGATCGGCGCGACGCCGGCCGGGGGCGTCAACCGGCAGGCATTGAGCGCCGAGGACCGCAGCGCCCGGCGCCTGCTCGCGGAACTGGCGCTCGAACGGGGGTTCGCGGTTTTTCAGGACGGCATGGCGAACCTCTTCATCCGCCGCGAGGGCTCGGATGCCACGCTTCCGCCGCTGCTGATCGGCAGTCACCTTGACAGCCAGCCGACCGGAGGGCGCTTCGATGGTGCGCTGGGTACGCTTTCCGCCTTCGAAGCACTCGAAGCCCTAGAGGACGCGAAGGCGCAAACCCGAATGCCGATCGAGGTCGTCGCCTGGACCAATGAAGAGGGCAGCCGCTTCGCGCCGGGCGTCATGGGTTCGATGGCATTCGCCGGTGCCGATACCGCCGCATGGAAATCCACTGTCGGCAGCGACGGCGCGTCCCTGGCAAAGGAACTCGAGGCGACGATCGCCGCCTTGCCGGAGGCGGCCCAGCGACCGACCGGCATGCCGATATCGGGTTATATCGAGCTCCATATCGAACAGGGACCGTCACTGGAAAAGGAGCGGATCTCCATCGGTGTCGTCACCGCCGTCCAGGGCACGCGTTGGCTGGAAGTCTCTATTCAGGGCACCGCGGGTCACGCAGGTACGACCGGTCTTGCATACCGTAGGGATCCGATGGTTGCCGCCGTTGCGGCGATGCACAGGCTGCAGGCAACGATCATGCCCCTTGACGCCGACGCACGGCTGACAGTGGGCCGGATCACGGCTCAGCCAGGGTCGATAAACGCGATACCGCAATCGGTGATCTTCACCGCCGACCTCAGGCATCCGCAACCGGAACGGCTCGATGCCATCGAGGCCGAGCTGCGCGAGGTCTGCGCGGCGGAAGCCGAGGCCCAGGATTGCACGGCAATGATCAGGCGATCGTTCGATATGCCCGGGGCAGCATTTTCGCCCGATATGATCGACGTCGTCGAAGAAGCCGTCAATTCCCTGCGGCTGCCGCACAAGCGGATGATATCGGGTGCTTTCCATGACGCGCTCTTCATCGCCCGCGTGGCGCCGGCCGCAATGATCTTCGTGCCGTGCCGCGACGGGCTCAGCCATAATGAGGCCGAATATGTCGAGCCGGCTCATGCAGTCACCGGTGCGCGGGTCCTACTGCAGGCGGCCATCGTGGCGGCCTCGCCACGCGAATTGCTACGATGAATTATTGCAAGCGCTCCTGTGTCGCTCCAGCGCCACAGGCATAATCGTGGTGCCTTCATCGACGAGCACTATGTCCATATCGACCTGATGGTGGCGCCGATCGCCGAGAAACTCACCGCCGTCCGCCTCGCCTGCACCGAGCCCGGCATCGTCGAGAGGATTCAGCCCTGCGCGGTCAAAAGATTTGCATCGCGGGCCAGCCGCCACTCACCATCCGCTTCCTTGCGCAGGAGCGTCAGCGTATATCCCGATTGATGCACCGGCTTCCCGTCCGGCGGCGTCGCGGTCATATCGATGCGACCGCGAATGAAGGCCCAGTTGCCGAGAAGCTGCAGTTCCACGATCTCGTTCGTGCCGTCGATATGGACGCCGGCCGTCTCCCGCGCGGCCGCCGCGAAGATCTCCTTGTCGAAGGGCTCCCGGCCAGGAACCATGAAGATCGCGTCGTCCGTCATCAAGCTCAGCACGGTCGCGGTGTCTCCACGCTTGCTCGCATCCATCCACGTCTCGACCAGCTTTCGGATTGCCTTTTCATCGTCCGTCATCGTTACCTCTTCGGGTTTGAATTCTCCTCGTCACCTTGTCGTCAGAAAGTGATCTTCACCGAAGCGGCGCTGCGCTCGGCTGGTCCGTGATAGACGGCCTCGATGTTGTTGCCGTCGGGATCGAGCAGGAAGGCGGCATAGTAGCCGGGGTGATAGGGCCGCTCGCCCGGTGCGCCGTTGTCCGTGCCGCCGGCCTCGAGCCCGGCCTTGTAGAAGGCGTCGACCATCGCGCGGTCCCTGGCCTGGAAGGCAAGGTGGTGGCGTCCGGTCAGCTTGCCCAGGGCCGCCCGGCTGTCGGCGCTCGAGACGAACAGTTCGTCGGCCCAGAAATAATCCTCGGCGCTGCCGCCGATCGGAATATCGAGCACCTTGAGAACCGCCTCGTAGAAGCGGCGGCTGGCCTTGAGATCCCTGACCACCAGCTGGAGGTGGTCGATGAGACGGCCGCGATGAAGTTCCTGGGTTGCCATGCCTGCTGCCTCCTCCTGGTCGCAAAGGTTGGAAATCTAGCTTCGAACAGTGCATCGTCAATGCAAAGGGGCAATTGAATCGCGCCTTCGCGCCGACTGGATAAAAATGCAACCGGATTGTCGGGTTTCATGCAGCGACATCGTCCTTCGGACGCAAGCAGCGCGACGAAGCTCAAAAAGGTCGCGCCGTGCCCTAATGATCTCGGGAGAAAAGCATGAGCCTTTCCTATCGTTGGGTCATCGTCGCGGCAGGTGCCGTGATGACCTGTGTCGCGCTCGGCGCGATGTTCTCGCTGGCGATCTTCCTCGAACCGATGGCGCTCGACACAGGCTGGTCGCGCGCCGGCATATCGAGCGCGATGACGCTGAACTTCCTGGTGATGGGTCTCGGCGGTTTCGCCTGGGGCGCGGTCTATGACCGCCTCGGCGCCCGCCCCGTGGTGCTGGCCGGCGGGGTGCTGCTCGGCCTAGCGCTGGTGGTGGCGAGCCGCGCCGGCTCGCTTCTCGTCTTCCAGTTGAGCTACGGCGTGATCGTCGGGCTAGCGGCAAGCGCCTTCTTCACGCCGATGATCGCGCTGACCGCCGCCTGGTTCGACACCAACCGCAGCCTGGCCGTTTCCCTGGTCTCGGCCGGCATGGGCGTTGCGCCGATGACGATCTCGCCCTTCGCGCAATGGCTGATCACGACCTATGACTGGCGCACCGCCATGTTCGACATCGGCGTGATGGCGTGGGTGCTGCTATTGCCGGCGGTCCTTCTGGTGCGTCAGCCGCCGGCGCCAGCCGCTGACACCGACGCCTCAGGGCCGGTCGCCGAGGGCGCCGGAATGTCGGTGCGCCAGGCGCTGCTGTCGCCGCAATTCATCGTTCTGGGGCTGACCTTCTTTGCCTGCTGCGCGGCGCATTCAGGGCCGATCTTCCATATGGTGAGCTATGCCATGCTGTGCGGCATAGCGCCGATGGCGGCGGTCTCGATCTACAGTGTCGAAGGCCTGGCCGGCCTGGGCGGCCGGCTGCTGTACGGCGTGCTTGCCGACCGGCTGGGCGTCAAGCCGGTGCTGATCGCGGGGCTGGCGATCCAGGCCGTGGTGATCGCGGCCTATCTCGCGGTCAGCGAGCTTGGTCAGTTCTACACGCTCGCCGTGATCTTCGGCGCCACCTATGGCGGCGTGATGCCGCTCTATGCGGTGCTGGCGCGCGAGTATTTCGGCCAGCGCATCCTCGGTACGGTGTTCGGCGCTGCAACCATGCTGTCCAGCCTCGGCATGGCCTTCGGGCCGCTCGCCGGCGGCATGGTGTTCGACGCCTACGCCAACTATTCCTGGCTGTTTATCGGCTCGGCCCTTGTCGGGCTTGGTGCGGTGGGGATAGCGATCGCCTTCCCGCCATTGCCGCGCAAGGAGTTGCAGCCGGCGTAGAGTGAGTGGAAAAGCGGCCGCTTGGATCGCAAGCGGCCGCGACGTTTACCGCTACGAACAACATTCGGCGACTATGCCGGCGCTGGCGCGATCCCTTCAACTGCTATGATACGCGTCCTGGCACTGCGAAAGCGGATTGCCTTCAGGCGCTCATATTCCGGCGAGTCGTACCAGGCGGCCAGCGAAGCCATGTCGGGAAATTCGATAATGACCAGGCGATGCGGCTCCCAGTCGCCTTCAAACACCCTGGTTGTGCCGCCCCGCGCGAGATAGCGGCCGCCATGGCGCTCCTCGGTGGCCGGGACCTCGCGCCTGTATTGTTCGAATACGGCCGCGTCGGTGATATCGACATCGGCGATAAGATACGCTGCCATCGGTGTCTCCTCCCTCTTGGCAAGCTGTGCACCGTCCTGAATTCCTCTTCCACATTGTAGGTTCGACACCGGGCCACCGGAGTCGGCGAAGCGTCCTTTCCCTGGCCGCGGGCGGCCACCAAAATACTACCAGACCTGTGCTCCGCCCCCAGGATTCCGTCCTGACCGGCAACCGGCGTGCTGCACTGCAGCACGTTCGCGTTAACCGAAGGCGGGCAAGATCTGGACGCAGAACACAAAAAACCCGCAAATTTGGCCATTTTTTGCACATTTCGCGGACTGCGCCTCACGCAACTATTTCAACAGGTGCTAATATTTTGTGTTGCGGTGCACCATTGCTCTCCTATTCTCGCTGGGGCCCTGGTTTGCGGGAAGAGGCTTTCCTCTCGCCGGCAGGTTTGGTCGCCTGGAGGTCTGATGCAGCGTTGTGTTGACGCAGACAGCAATTTTGCCCGCCATTTGGCGGGCCTTGTGGCTGGGGACGGCGGAGAGCCGTTCGATCGCTCCGCGCAAGCCTCCAATTGGCGATTTCGGAGATATCCCGCCGGCGGGGGCGGCTGATGAGACGCGACACGCAACTGGATGCGCTGCGGGCCATCGCCGTGACGATGGTGATGTATTCGCATTTCTTCGCGGCGGGAGGGTCTTCCTTCTGGGGCCACATCGGCGTGCGACTGTTCTTCGTGCTGAGCGGCTTTTTGATCACGCGCCTGCTTCTGGAGGCTCGCGCGGCCGCTGAATTCGAAGCTTGGCCCGCCCTGAAGTCCTTCTATGTCAGGCGGGCGCTGCGGATATTCCCTCCTTATTTCGCCGTGCTGGGTTTCGTCTGGCTGGTGGACCTGGACCAATCCAGGGGATCGCTGGCCTGGCATGCGCTTTATCTGTCGAATTTCTGGTTCGCGCTGCGCAATGAATGGACGCCCTGGGTGCTTGCCCATCTCTGGAGTCTGAGCATCGAGGAGCAATTCTATATCGTCTGGCCGTTGATTGTCCTGCTGGCGCCACGCCGGCGCCTCGGGGCGATCTGCATCGGCGTCATCCTGCTGTCGCTGTCCTATCGCTTCTATTGGCCGATCACCGGCGCTCCCAGCCTCGCGCGCGACCTGCTGCCGCCAGCATCGATGGACGCGCTGGCGGCGGGTGCGCTGCTTGCCGTCCACCGAACCGGAACCGCTCAACTGCCGCAATGGCTGCGGCTTGGCTGGCCGGGGTTTGCGGCTGCGTTTTTTGTCTTGCAGTGGTTTATCCCGACGCCGACGGATTCGGTACACGAATGGGGCCGCTGGCTGCTGCTGGAAGTCCTGCCTCTCGCGCCGCTCGTGGCGGTCGTCGCCAGCTGTTCGCTGGGTCTCGGCGGTTACCGCGGGAGGCTTCTCGACCTGCCGCCGCTGCTGGCCCTCGGCCGCATCAGCTATGGCGTCTATCTCTACCACGCAATAGTCCTGTCGCTTGCCGTCAAGTCCCAGCCCTGGATACCTGTCAACGTCTCGGAGCAAGGGCTGGGGCGATTCCTGGTAGCGGGAACGGCGACCCTCATCGTGGCCTCAGTCTCGTGGCTGCTTTTCGAAAAGCCGCTCAACAGCCTCAAGCGCCACTTTCCCTATGTCGCTCCGAGGGCCGCGGCTGCCATCCGGGAAGGCGCTGCCATCCGGGAAGGCGCCGCCATACGGGAAGGTGTCAACGCAAACGATATCGGGTGGTTCGGAAGGACAGCACGGGCCCGTTTCAGTGGCCCGCTCGATAATCGCACACCACCCTTGGCAGGCGACCTCCCGCGAACGGATCGGGGCTGACCATGGCTGCTCCCTTGGTGTCCGTTCTACTGCCGATCCATAATGCCGGACCCTATCTGGCTGCCGCGCTCGGCAGCATTCTGCGGCAGGACTACGATCGCCTGGAGATCATCGCGATCGATGACGGCTCGACGGACAATTCGCTGCAGATCCTGCAGAATTACTGCAAATCTGACAATCGCATCTCCGTCATCTCACGAGAAAACCGCGGCCTCATCGCAACCCTGAATGAAGGGTTGGCAGTGGCGCGGGGCGAACTGGTTGCCCGGATGGACGCCGACGATGTCGCCTATCCCTGGCGCCTGTCGCGTCAGGTCGCATTCTTCAACCAGCGGCCTGAGCTCGCTTTGTGTGGTGCGGGCGTCGACTTCCTGCTGGGCAGCCGCATCGTAAAGGGTCCGCCCGATCCGGTGCTTCAGGAAAATCTCCTGCGTGTATTGTCGATGTTCTTTACTATATTCATGCACCCGACCGTGGTTTATAATAGGAATGTCATAAAAGACGGCGATCTATATTATGACGATAGCTACAAGCACGCCGAGGATTTCGATCTCTTCAGGCGGCTTGCCAACCAGTACCCTACGTCGATGATCCCCGAAAATCTGATCGCCTATCGCATCCATGGCGACAGCGTGACCAACCGGCACAAGCAGGAAATGCGACGGACGCATCTGAAGATCGTGGCCGAGAATCTCGAGCGGGAAGGTCTGGCGCAAAGGACGCGAGAGCTGCGCGACATCGGCGATGCTGTCTCGACGGAGACGGTGCGCCGGGCCGCCGAATGGCTTCTGGCACTGGAAGAGAGGATTTCCCGACTGCCAGCGCAAACGCGGCCGAGCTTCGAGGCCGGCGCGCTGAACCTGTTCTATTTCCTTTACCAACTTATAGGCGACGAGATGCAACCGCTGTTGACGCACGAATTCCTGACGCGGACCGCAAAATGGGACCTCATTCGGCGCCGCGAGCGCTATGGATTGCGTGCAGGCGCCTACGCGCCGTGGTTCAGTCTCGTCTCGATGTCGGCCACCAGGCAGGTGGACGCCTTGTCACGATATTTGCAGTCGGTGCCGGCCGCTACGGTTCTGCCTTCGCTTGGGGTGACCTAGAATGACCATCAAATCCCCTCAACTTCTCCCGCACAATCGCTCGACGATGCTTGCGCCCATTTCGATCGATCCCCGGTCGCATAGACCGGCCCCAGAGGTCAGCTTCATCGTCTGTACACGCGACCGCGTCGCGGTACTCGAGGCTTGTATCAAGTCGATCCAACTTGCGTGCCGCGCCCATCCTGCCTTCGCGGCCGAACTCGTGGTTGTCGACAACGGCTCGAGCGACCGCACGGCGGAACGACTGGCCAGTATCGCCGACATGTCGGACATCCCATTCACGGCAGTTTGCGACCCACGACGCGGATTGGCGGCTGCCCGCAACGCCGGACTGGAGCGCGCGCGCGGCCGTGTGCTGGTGTTCGTTGATGATGATTGCGCGGTCCATAGGGATTATCTGCGCGATCTGCAGCGACACTATGCGACCGGGGAGCGGGTCATACGCGGCGGCCGCGTCGAGATCGGCGATGCCAGGGATCTGCCGTTCACGATCAAGCGGTCGCCGGTCCGCGAGCGTCTGACCCCCGATGTTCATCCTGGCGGCTTTGTGCTCGGCTGCAACATGACCATGCATCGCGATGTCGCGGCTCGTATCGGGCATTTCGATGAACGGTTCGGGGCGGGCGGCCCGCTGCGCTCCGCTGAAGATACAGACTACCTTGTGCGAGCGGTCCTGCTCGGTATCCCGGTCGAATATGTACCCGACATGACAATTTTCCATCATCACGGCCGGCGCGATCGCAAGGCAATCGAAAAGCTCCACCGGGACTACAGCCTGGGCAATGGTGGGCTTTGCCTGAAACATGTTCGCGCAGCGCCCTGGCTGCTTCGCCATTTCTACTGGGCCGCGCGGTCAGCCTTGCGGGAATTGGTGAATGGTCCCCGGTTCGATCACGAACTCAAGCTGTCGCACTGGCCGATCGTCGGGATGAATATGCTCGGTGCGGCCAAATTCGCGGTTCTTTTGGTGGCGAGGTGGCCGGAGGCGGCGCAAGTGCGGCAGGATCAACAAGCAAATGCCGAGGCAAGGTAAAACGCTGCAATGCGATTGATGCCGCCAAGCCTGCCGATGCTGAGCCGCGCGCTTGGAAGGAAGCAGTTGCGCCTGCTTCCCGCCGTGGTCGTGCTTGGTCTTGTCAGCGCTGCCCTCGAAGGATTCGGCATAGGCCTGATCATCCCCCTGCTGGGCATCATCATGGGGCAGGGGGATCAAGCCGGAATGGCCGGCTTCTCCGCCGTCTTCCAGCACGTCGGATCTAATCTGAGCGAGCGCGACCGGCTGATCGTTATTTCGGTCGCCATCCTCGGTTCGATCGTGCTGAAGAACGTCTTTGCCTTCGCCAACACGCTGCTGACGACCTTCATCTACGGCAAGGCCAGTCATGCGATCCGCAGCGCGCTTTCGGAGCGGCTGTTGCGGGTCGGCTACCCCTTCTTCCTGCAGCAGAGTCCTGGCCGGCTGCTCAACATCATCTCCAACGAATCCTGGCGGGCATCGGATGCGATCCAGATCATGCTGGCGGCGATCGTCAGCGCGTCGGCGGCAATCATCCTGCTTGTTTTTCTGCTGCTGCTTTCGTGGCAGATGACACTGCTTGTCACGCTGGGACTGGCGCTGGTCCAGATCGCGCACGCCGTTCTGTCGGCCAATCTGAAAGCGCCCAGCCGCAGCGTCGCCTCCCGCAACAGCGATCTCGCCTCGCAAATGCTCCATCTCGTGCATGCCGGGCGTCTGATCCGCATTTTCGGCCAGGAGGCGCGTGAGAAAGCGGTGTTCGACCAGGCATCGGACGCGGTCCGCCGCGCTGCTTTCGTCCTGCTCACCCGCCAGGGCGCGTTGCCGCCGATGACCGAGGTGCTGCACGCGATGCTGTTTCTGGCGGTGGTGATCGGCGCCTGGTTCGCTGGCGTGAGCTTCCCGCTGATCGTCGCGTTTGTCATCCTGCTCTACAGGCTGCAGCCGCACATGCGGGCCTTGCAGATGTCCTGGAGCCAGTTGCAGGGCTTGAGCGGGTCGCTTGAGGAGGTTCAGTGGATGCTGGATCCGTCCGACAAGCCCCTGCCTCCGCAAGGGAGCGGACCGTTCCAAGGCCTGCATCAGGGGATCAGCTTCGACGACGTGACGTTTACCTATTCCGGCGCCGACCAGCGCGCGACGGTGCTGCACGCGGCGACGTTCAACATTCGCAGCGGCCGCTCGACGGCGCTGATCGGTCGCTCGGGTGCCGGCAAGACGACCATCGTCAATCTTCTGTGCCGCTTCGTTGAGCCGGACGCCGGCAGAATTCTCGTGGATGGATCGCCACTGAACCAGATCGATCCCAGCCAGTGGAGGAAGCATATTGCATTGGCGAGCCAGGAACTGGAACTGGTGGACGGCAGCATTTTTGAAAACATAGTCTATGGGCAGGAGACGGCCTCGGCCGCCGACGCCGAGCGCGCTGCAAGACTGGCCGAAGCGCATGAGTTCATCGAACATCTGCCGCAGGGCTACGAGACGGTGGTTGGCTACAGGGGCGTCAATCTGTCAGCGGGCCAGAGACAGCGGATCGCGCTGGCCAGAGCGCTGGTGCGCGATCCCGCTATCCTCATTCTCGACGAGGCCACCAACGCTGTGGACGGATTGTCGGAAGCGGCAATCGTCGAGACGCTGAAGTCGAGGGCGGGCCGCCGCACGACCATAGTCATCAGCCATCATCACAGCACCATCTCGTTCTGCGACGACGTGGTGATCCTGAGCCACGGGCGTGTGAAAAAGCAGGCGCCTTTCGCCGCGCTGGCGACGCTGAGCATGGATGAACTCTACCAGCACGAGCCGCTGGAGTGATGAGCCGTGGTTCGGCCGCGGGCAAAAGCTGGTGCATGTCGCGCAAAACCACTGCGCACGTTTTGCGCGACATGCATCAGTTCGAGGATTTGCGGCGCGGCAAAGGCGCGGGGTGACGCTGCTCGAGCGCTGCCGCCGCCGCTTCGCGACCGGTTGCCCGCAACCGCTTCAGGTATCCAGGAAGCTCACCGCGGCAATGGAACGGTCCACCTTCGCGCATGACCGTCACCAGCGGATCGACATCGGTATCGCTCTTGATGGTCATCTCCGTGCGCCAGTCCTCCAGATAACGGTTCGCATGGGCGACAATATCGGGGCGCGATGCGGACAGGTCGTTCTGCTCGTGCGGATCCTCGCTCAGGTTGAAGAGGGTGACCGGGCCGAAGTCCTTGTAGCCGTCGTGATAGGTGCGCAGCATCAGCCAGTCGACGCCTTCGAGGCGGAAGCGCGCGCCGCGCTGCACCGCCCACGCGCCCTGGCTCAGCACCAGGAAATCGCGTCCGCCATCCTGGCCGTCGGCGAGCGCCGCGGCGAAGGAGCGACCGTCCCACAGCGCCGGCACCGTGCCGCCGAGGCGGTCGATCAGCGTCGCCGCCCAGTCGAAATGGTAGTGCAGGCCATTGTTGACGCCGCGAAGATCCCCGGCGCCGGGCCAACGGATGACGAGCGGTACGTTGCAGGTGAATTCGTCGGCGGTCTGGTGATCGCCCCAGATGTTGAGTTCGCCGAGATTCTCGCCGTGATCGGCGCCGATGACGATGATCGTCTTGTCGAACAGATCCTGCCGCTTCAATTCCTCGATGATCAGGCCAAGGTGATGGTCGGCATAGAGGATGCCGGTGTCATAGCCGTCGACCCAGCTCTTGACGTCGGCCATGCCGGCGATCGGCGCCGGCATGCGGCGCCATTTCGATCCGCCGGGGGCGACATCGAATCCGGACGGCTCCTGCGGGCTGTGCGGACCGTAACCGGCATGGGATTTCTCGAACACCGCCTCAGTCATCCAGTCCGGCATGGGCTCGTCGGCGAAGGGGTCGCCGAATGCGTCAGGCGCGCGGTAGGGCGTGTGCGGATCCCAGACGTTGACGTGCAGGAACCACGTCTTTGCGGAGCCGTTGCGCTTCAGCCAGTCCAGCGCCAGCGCCGACACCTCGTCGGCGTTCTCCATGCCGGCCTTGCCCGGATTGATGATCTCGTTGAAGCCGGCATACCAGTGCCAGCAGCCGTGCCGCTCGCCGAAGCTGGAGATGGTCGTGGTGTGGTAACCGAGGTCGCGCAGCGCGCGCATCCAGCCTTCCTCGTAAAAGGTTCCGGCCCAGGCCCGCTCCGGTCCTTCGCGAAACGGCTCGCAGGCGGTGCCGCCATGGCCGACGACGCCGGTCCTCATGCCGTGGCGGCCGCTCCACAGCGCCGTGCGCGAGGGATGGCACGGAACGTCCGACACATAGACATTTTCAAAGCGGATGCCGTCCCTGGCCAGGCTGTCGATGATTGGCGAGGTGTTGCGGTGGTAGCCGTAGCAGCCGAGATGGTCGCGCCTCAGGCTGTCGATGTCGATGTAAAGGACGTTCATGGGGGAGGCGGTCATTGGGTACTCTTTTGGGGAATGAACTTGGAGACGTGCCGCCCCGGCCGAATACCGGGGCGGTCGGGTGGGCTCAGGCCGCCAGATAGAGGTCGGCCATGTAGTAATCCTTGGGATCGAGTGCGGTGTCGAACTTGCCGAAGGTCTTGAACAGCTCGTTCATGGTGCTGAACCAGCCGGCGACGGTGCCGTCCCTGGTCAGCTTGGCAAGCTCGGTCGACGTCATCAGCTTGCCATAGCCGGCCTCGGTCTTGAGCTGCTCGGCCGGGATGCCAAGCTGCTTGGCGGTTATGTCGACCGCCTCGTCAAGATGCGCGGCGCGATAGTCCTGCGCCTCCTTGATGACGCCGATCACCTTCTTGACCAGATCGGGATTGCTCTCGACCAGGTCGTTGCGGGCAATGAACACGCTGGGGAAGGTCGTGGCCGGATAGAAATCATCATTCTTGGCGATCTCGACGAGATCGGGCACGGTCTTGCGGATGATGCCGACAAACGGATACCAGATGCCGGCCGCGTCGACCTGCTTGGACGAAAAGGCGGCAACCACTGTGCTCGGATCCATCGGCACCACCTCGATGTCGTCCATCTTCATGCCGGCCTTGGCGAGCGCGAGCCTGAGCAGCATGTCGCCCGAAGTGCCGGCTGGAACCGCAACCTTCTTGCCCTTGAGGTCGGCGATGGAGGCGATGCCCGCCTGGGCGATGACCCGGTCGGAAAAGCCGACATCGTTGACGGCGATGATCTTGGCCTTGCCGGTGGCCGGCAGCCAAAGCGCGCCCGGTCCGAGATAGCCGAATTCCAAGCTGTTGGCGCCAAGCGCCTGGACCTGGATCGGACCGTTGGTGAAAACCTTGGTATCGGCCTCGACGCCGTGCTTTGCCCAGAGCTCCTTGGCGTTGGCGATGCTGGCCACGCTGGCGCCCCAGAAATCGCCATTGTAGCCGATGCGGGCAGCATCGCCCGCTGCCTTCGCCGGGATGGTCCCCGTTGCCAGCATGGTGGCCGCGGCCGCTGACGAGGCCATGAAGTCACGTCTGTTCAATGTCATGTCTTCTCTCCCTGTTGCTAACCTTGTCGTTACCCATGCGACTGCGCGGGCTGCTGGTGGTAGACGGCATGCCAGACGCGGTTGCGGATGGCTGTGAATTCGGGGGACAGCCTGATTTCCTCGGTGCGCGGATAGGGCAGGTCGACCTCGATAATCTCCTGCAGCCGCCCTGGTCCGGCCGCCATGACGACGACCCTGTTCGCCAGATAGACGGCTTCGTCGACATCGTGGGTGATAAACATCACCGTGCGACGCTCGCGGCTCCAAGTTTCAAGCAACTGATCCTGGAGCTGGACGCGTGTCAGGGCATCGAGAGCGCCGAACGGCTCGTCCATCAGCAGGATGACGGGATCGACGGCATAGGCGCGGGCGATGGCGCAGCGCTGCTTCATGCCGCCCGACAAGGTCTTGGGAAGGGCATCGGCGAATTGGCCGAGGCCGACCAGGTCGATGAAGCGCTCGGCGATCTCGCGCCGCCGTGCCGGCGGCTCGCCCTTGATGCGCAGGCCGAACTCGACATTGTCGCGCACGCTGAGCCACGGAAACAGCGCATATTGCTGGAAGATCATGCCGCGTTCCGGCCCCGGGCCTTCGACCGGCTTGCCGTCGACGGTAACCTCGCCGCTGCTTGCCTTGAGCAGGCCTGCGGCGATATTGAGCGCGGTGGACTTGCCGCAACCCGAAGGGCCGACCACGGTAACGAACTCGCCGTCGGCGACATCAAGCGAGAAACGATCGAGCGCGAGGAACGAGCCGCCCTTGAGATCGAAGCGACGCGTGACATTGTCAAAAACGATCTTCGGCGTCATATCCGCTCCTGCCATATGGTCAGGCGCCGCTCCACCGCCTGCAGCATGCGGTCCATGGCGAGGCCGAGAATGCCGATTGCGAACAGGCTGACGAAGATCGTCGGCAGGTCGTAGTAGAGCTGCGCCTGCTGCATGCGGTAGCCGAGGCCGGACTGGGCGGCGATGAGCTCGGCGGCGACCACGGTGGCCCAGGCCGATCCCAGCCCGATGCGCACGCCGACCAGAATGAAGGGCGTCGAGGCCGGCACGACGACGCGCCGGAAGATGGTGAAGTCCTTTGCGCCGAGCACCCGCGCGGCGTTGATCATGGTGCGGTCGACGCTGATCACCCCCTGATAGGTGGCGACGACACTGGCCAGGAAGGAGGCGAGGAAGATGACGAAGATCTTCGGCGTCTCCTCGATGCCCATGGTGACGATGGCGAGGGGAATTATGGCCAGCGGCGGGATCATGCGGAAGAATTGCAGGTAGGGCTCGACCAAAGCGCGCGCGACCTTGTACCAGCCCATGGCGAAGCCGACCGGGATGGCCAGCAGTACACCGAGCAGGAAGCCGGTCAGCACGCGTGCAAGGCTGGCGGCCGTGTCGCGCAGGAGCTGGCCGTTGCCGAGCAGTTCGATGAAGCGGGCGAGCACTTCGGGCGGCCTCGGCAGGCCGACGACGCCGCTGCCGGTGAGCGCCCACCAGATCGCCACGCCGGCCGCCACGCCGGCAATGTTCAGCCCGAGGCTGGCGAAATCCATCGCCGGCCCCCGATCGGCCTTGCCCGACGATGCGGTGCGCGGCTTTGCCGAGGCGGCGCTCATCGCGGCGCTCCGGAATAGAACAGATGGTCGAGCGCGACAGCGGCGCCGCCGATGGCGCCGGCGCCCGGCCCGATGCTCGAGCGCTCGAAGCGCAGCATGTCGCGCATGGGCGGCAGCACGCGCGGCGGCACGCCTGCGCGGATACTGTCGATAAAGCTCTCCGGCGCTTCGGCGAGATGGCCGCCGAAGACGATCAGATCCGGATTGAGCAGATTGGCGGCGCTGGCGATTGCCGTCGTCAGATGACGAACGGCAGCGTTCCATGCTTCGGTATGTTTTTCCACGGCGGCCAGCAGCCGCTTCGGATGAGGGGTCTCGATGCCGGCCGCGCGCGACAGCGCGCGTTCGGACAGGAAAGTCTCCAGGCAACCGGTGCTGCCGCAGGCGCAGCGCGCACCATGCTCGACCACCTGGATATGGCCGAGTTCCACCGCGCCGTACCCGCCCGGCCGAAACGGCCTGCCGTCGACCACGAGGCCGGCGCCGAGGCCCGTGCGCAAGTAGATGTAGAGCAGGGCGGACGCGTCGCGCCCGATGCCGTAGCGCGATTCCGCCAGCGCCATGGCGCTGACATTGTGCTCGACGACGACGGGCATTCGCAATGCCGCTTCCAGTTCGTCGGCGAACGCCACGTTCTTCCAATCGTAGTTGATCGACAGGAGATTGCGACGCCGCTTGACGTCGACCGGCCCCGGAACACCCAGGCCCATGCCGAGGATCTTCGAGCGGTCGGCGCCTGTCTTCCTGATGAGGTCGTCGACCATTCGGGCTACCTTGGCGATCACGGTCGCCGGCTCGATTGTGGCCGTATCGAAGTGAAAGGATGAAAGCCTTTTCGCCGATGCCTTCAGGTCGGTGATCGCGGCGTGGATGGTGCCGGCGCCAATGTGCACGCCGACCACATGGTGGGCATCCGGCACCAGCGCCAGGTCTACCGCGGGCCGTCCTATTGGCGCGCCGCCGGCAGCTACCTGGGCGAGTTCGGTGACGATGCCGTCCTTGAGAAGCTGCGCCGTCAGATGGGTGAGCGCTGTCGGAGACAGCGCGGTGCGGCGCGCCAGTTCCGCCCTCGACTGCGGACCGTCGTCCCTCAGGATGCGCAGGATCGCTCCGTGATGGATGCCCATTCTTCCTCCCAATTACTTTCTAATGTTTAGAAATTAAATAGCACTGTCAAGTGCTGCCTTGGGTGGCGGATGTTGGCGCGAAGTCGGGCTTCTGTCGGGCGAGCCATGTCAGGTTCGGGCGACCATTCAAGCAAAAACCCGCCCCGGTTTTCCGGGGCGGGTCTGTTGCCCGAGGCGGAACTCGACACATTGGTCGAGACAATAATGGTCGCCACGGCCGGTGAAGATCGGGTTAACCGACAATTTGATTCAAGTGCGGCTGTGGATATTTGCTTTCGGGTAAAGCGACTCGGCCATCCTTGCCGGACGGTGGGCAATAAGGAGAAGCCATGAAAAGCGACTTTGCCGCCGCACACCTCCATCTTGAACGAGCCTGTCATTACCTGCGCGGCGACGACGAGACGAGCAGCGGAGCCCGTGCTGCCTTGGATATTCTGATCGAGGCAATTGTCGCGGCGCAGTATACGCGGCCGTTGGCGGACGTGGTTGAGTTTCCCAGATCGGCAAGGTTGCGATAGGCCGCGATCGGCCCGATGCGGCGGCGCGAAGCCAGCCAATCAGTCATACGCTTCAGTTTGCCACCCCTGACATCAAACGCCATCCGGCTCCCACTTCCTGGTCCTCTGGTCCAGGAAGGCAGGGGAGCGTATCCTTGCGGGATTCAATGGTTTGAGATTGTCTCGGGAAGGAGATGGCGATGGCTGAGGCAGCGCGTCACGACGCCTGGCAGGCGGGGGACAGCTACGACCTCTATATGGGGCGGTGGAGTCGTCAGATCGCTCCCCTGTTCCTTGATTGGCTCGATCCGGCGGAAGGTCTGGACTGGCTGGAGGTGGGTTGCGGGACCGGGGCGCTTTCAGCAGCCATCCTGGCGCGTTGCAACCCCGGGAGCCTGGTATCGCTGGACCCATCGGAGGGCTTTCTCGCCAAGGCGCGGGCAAACGTGGCGGATGAACGTGTCGCGTTTCTCGCAGGCGATGCGCAGGCCCTGTCCGTCGAATCGGGCAGCAAGGACATGGTCGTCTCGGCGCTGGTCCTCAATTTCATCCCGGACAAGGAGAAGGCGCTCGCCGAAATGCGGCGGGTCGCCCGCGACGGAGCGACGGTTGGCTTCTATGTATGGGATTATCCCGGCGGCGGCGTCGAATTCATGCGCGCCTTCTGGACCGCGGCGAAGGCGCTTGACCCCGCTGCCGCCGACCTCACCGAGGACAAGCGCTTTCCATTCTGCACGCCCGACGGATTGACCGAACTCGCAGGCAAGGCCGACCTCGTTTCGGTCGACTGCACCAAGATCGAGGTGCCGGCGGTGTTCAGGGATTTCGAGGACTATTGGCACCCCTTCACCCTGGGTGCGGGACCGGCGCCCGGCTACTGCATGAGCCTCGCGCCGGAAGCGCGCCAGAGATTGATGGAAAGCCTCCGCGACAGCTTGCCGCGCGGCGAGGACGGATCCATTCCCATGAAGACGAGAGCCTGGGCGGTCAGGGCCAAGGTTGCCCGCTGACCGCCAGACCCCGTCGCGCTAGGCATGCAGGCCGGCGACGATATCGTGCTCCGTGCAAAGTTCGGGTTGACCGCCCCCGGGCGCAAAGCGACACTCCACCGTGATGGACGACAGGATGCAGGAGAATGCAATGGACGAGCCCGATCGTTGGCGTCACATGACGAGCGCGCCAAGGGATGGCAGCCGGATCCTGGTCACGGTCAGGCCGTCCGAGCAGGGGCCGGCGGAAGTCGACCTGGCCTACTGGTCGCGCGCCGACCAGTTCGGCGCCGAGGGCTGGCGCGCCTCCGACTCCTCGCCGGGACGCGTGGTCGAATACGCCGAGCCGGAGCTGAAATGCTGGATGCCGCTGCCGTCAGCCAATCTGAGCAGGGGGTCGATGCCTTCACCCTGGGAAGGCGAGGACGTGCCGCTGCTCGATGGCTCGGGGATTTGAGGCGAACGGGGAATTCACGCGATAGGCGTTGATCGGGCGGCCTCGACTTCACCCGATTCGCCGCCCACCTACCGGGGCCGGCGCACCGCCCTTACCACGCCGCGGGGTCCACTGCCGCAGAAGAATCGGTCGCCACCGTCGGATTCCAGCCCCGATACATTCTTGTCGGGCGGCATGTCGAGCCGCTCCAGCACTTTTCCAGTCTCTGGATCGACGCGTCGGATGTCGCTCTGGTCGCCTTCCCAGGTGGCGTGCCACAGCTCGCCGTCGACCCAGGTCACGCCGGTGACATAGCGATTGGATTCGATGGTGCGCAGGATTGCGCCTGTCTCGGGGTCGATCTGGTGGATCTTGCGGTCGCGGTTCTGCCCCACCCAGAGCGTGCCTTCGGCCCAGGTCAGCCCGGAATCGCCGCCACCGCCGGGTGCAGGAATGGTGGCCAGCACCTGGCCCGTGTCGGGATCGATCTTCTGGATCCGGTCCTTGGCGAGCTGGAACAGGTGCCGACCGTCATAGGCGGTGCCGGCGTGTGCCGCGACATCGATCGAGCGCAGCGTCTCGCCGCTCGCGGGGTCGAACGCGGTCAGCTTGTCGCCCGAGGCAAACCAGACCTTGTCCCCGTCAAAGCTCACCCCAGCCACGCTCTTCACCCCCGGAAAGGGTCCGTATTCGCGCAGGATCTCGGCCGCTGAATGTTTCATGTCGCTATCCTCACTGTGATCTTCCTGCCTTCTTAACCGTTCGGCAGCGGCGCCGGGAGTAACAAGGTGGTCGTGAATCCGGCTACGGGCGGCGTCATCCAGCGGCGCGCCCGCCCATGCCCGATCGACTGCACCTTGCCGGCCTCGGCGAGTTGTTCCAGCGCGCGCTGCACGCTGCGCTGGCCGGCGCCAAGCGCCAGTGCCAGCGCCGAGCTTGCCCAGGATTCACCATCGGCAAGGAAGGCAAGCACTGTCGCGTGCCGCTCTTCGATCGGCCGCGCCAGCACCACCACCTCGCCGGCATGGCGAGGCGCCAGCGCAAAGCCCCGGCTCGTCGCGCCGATATCGGCCAGCGTCCGCAGTTCGGTGCGCAGCCGGCCGATCTCGACCCGCAGCCGCGCGCGATGCGATTCATCGGCGTGCTTGCCGCCGAAGGCCCGCGCGATAAGCGTCGCCCTCGACACATCTCCAGGCCATGCCTCGGCCAGCGCGCGGGCCAGCGCAAACAGCACCGGGCGCGTTGCCAGCGAGACCGTGGTTTTCTGCTGGCGCGCGACATAGCGGAAGCTATCGACGATCAGCGCCGGCGACGCCTGCAACGTCTCGACTTCCTCAAGCAGCAGCGGGCGCTCCTCACCCCGTGCGATGAGCCGCGCCGCTGGCGTGTCCAGCGCCAGGAATGCGCTGTCGACCTCCGCCATAAGGCCCGGGATGCCGGCCTGTCGGGCGGCATGGCGTGCCCACTCCAGCGCAGTGCGGGCTTTTCTCGTCCTGAGGCGCCGCATCGCGATGCCGGCGACAGCCAGTTCGTGCGCGGCCCTGGAGGCCGGCGGAAGTGGCGCCGGATCGAGCCCGGCCAGCACATGTTCGGCCTCGTCGAGCCGGCCGATCAGCAGCAGGCGCCGCACTTCGAGGTGTCCGGCATGCGCGGCGTTCAGCCGGTCGCCATGCTTTTCCAGCGTTGCCCGAGCCTTGTCGAGCGCCTTGGCCGGCCAGCCGAGGTCGCGCGAGACCAGCGCGATCTCGGCCTCGGCGACGATGCATCTGGCGCGCGCCACCGCTTCCTTCGGGCCGAAGGCACGGACGGCCCGCCGCAGCAGCAGCTTGGCGCGGTCGAGGTCGCCGAGCTGGGCCATGGCGATGCCGCGCAGGGCGAGTGCCGGCGCGTCCTCGCGCAAGGCGACGCGGTCGAGCGCGCCAAGCGGATCACCCGCCGCCAATGCCAGTGCCGCGGCCGTGATCAGGGAGTCCATTCAAATCCCGTCACACTTGTAACTCCCACCTTTCCACTTCACGGCCTTAGCCTACCTCACCAGCAACAACACGTCGCTACGGCGCGACGACAGACTGGCAAAGGAGAAGACCAATGACCATCGCAATGAAGACACCACCGGTCGTTTCACAGCAAGCATGGGAGGCCGCGCGCGAGGAGCTCCTGGTGAAGGAAAAGGCCACGCTCCGCGCCAAGGACGCGCTTGCTGCCGAGCGTCGGCGCATGCCGTGGATGGCGGTGGAGAAGACGTACATGTTCGAGGGGCCTACCGGAAAGGCTAGCCTGCTCGACCTGTTCGAGGGCCGCCGCCAGCTTATCGTCTACCGCGCCTTCTTCGAGCCGGGCGTGCATGGCTGGCCGGATCACGCCTGCCGCGGCTGTTCGCTGGGAGCCGATCAGGTCTCCAATCTCGCCCATCTGAACGCCCGCGACACCACGCTCGTCTACGCTTCGCGTGCGCCACAGGCCGACATTGCGCGGCTAAAGAAGCGGATGGGCTGGGAGATGCCCTGGTACACCATCACCGACAGCTTCGACGCCGACTTCGGCGTCGACGAGTGGCACGGCCATAACGTGTTCATCCGCGACGGGAAAAGCATCTTCCGCACCTATTTCATCAACAGCCGCGGCGACGAGGCGATGGGCACCGTCTGGAGCTATCTCGACGCGACGCCGCTCGGCCGCCAGGAGGTCTGGGAGGATTCGCCCGAAGGCTATCCCCAGACCCCGACCTACAAGTGGTGGAACTGGAACGACAATTACGACGCCGCGCCCGACAAGAAATGGGACGAAGTGTCCAGTGCCGGCGAGGCGGCGTTCCGAGACAAAATCGACTAGGGCGATGGACTTGGCGGAGCAGCCGGCGCCGTTCACGAATAGCGCTGGAGCTCCGCTCCCATTGGCTCGCGCCAGCGCTCTATTGCAGGAGACAGATCATGAGCACGATCCATACAGATGCCGGCAGCGCGCTCCCCGGTGAAAACGCAAACGCGGCTGGCGCGGCCGGCATTGCCGATTGGCTGTGCCTTGCCGCGGCACCGACCTTCGCCCTGATGGCGCTGCTCGCCATTTTCAGCGGCGATGCGGCGATGCTGTGCATGGGCGCGAATGCCTCGCCGCTCACCGGCCTGCCTCTCACCGGAATGCCGGCGATGTATCTGTTGATGAGCGCCTTTCATCTGACGCCCTGGCTGAGGATGATTTCCGGCCGACACGCCCGGTAGGGGCCATCCAACCCCTTGTCCATCCGAGGGCGACGTTGCCAATCAATCTCCCCATATGAGGCAGATCAGCAGCGTCGCCGTCGGCTCTTCGGGCTTGACCTTCAGAACAGAAATGCCGCCGTGGCGGGGTCCGGGCCGTTGCGGCCGTCGGGCGAATCCATTCCGCGGATGGCCTCGAGGTCGTTCGGTCCCAGCTCGAAATCGAAGACATCGAAATTGGTGGCGATCCGCTCCTGATGGATCGACTTCGGAATGACGATCAGCCCTTCCTGGAGATGCCACCGGATGATGATCTGGGCCACCGACTTGCCGTGCTTCCTGGCGATGCCGGAAAGGGTCGGGTCGTTTAACAGCCGGCCGCTGCCCAGCGGGCTCCAGCTCTCGATGCGGATGTCGTGCCGGGAGTGGTACTCCCTGACGTCGCGCTGCTGAAAGCGGGGATGCAGTTCGATCTGGTTGACCGTGGGTGTCACGCCGGTCTCGCCGATGATCCGCTCCAGATGGTCCTGGTTGAAATTCGAGACCCCGATCGACTTGATGCGGCCGGCTCGCCTGAGGTCGATCAATGTCTTCCATGCCTCGACATATTTATCCTGGCTGGGTACCGGCCAGTGGATCAGGAACAGGTCGATCCGGTCTATGCCGAGCCTGCTCATCGTCTCGTCGAAAGCCCGCAGGGCGGCGTCACGCTGATGCGCGCCATTGCGCAGCTTCGAGGTGATGAACAGCTCGCGTCTCGGCACGCCGGCCGCGCGGATTGCCTGTCCGACCCCTTCCTCGTTCTGATAGCCCTCGGCGGTGTCGATCAACCTGTAGCCGGCCTCGATCCCCCAGCCCACGACTTGAGCCGTGATGGCCGGATCGACCTGCCACACGCCAAGGCCGATCTGGGGAATGATGGACCCGTCGTTCAAGGCAATCTGTTCGGGTCTGTTCAAGGTATTCTGTTCAGGCATGTTCAGGTCCTTCTCCATCGTTTCGCCCGGCGCACGCTCTATCTAGTCCCGGCGACCGCCAAAGCCAGTCGATATCAGGAAAATGTGAGGACAAGGACGCACGGCGCCGATCCATCCGCGCTTCTGGTGGCGAGAAGCGGGCATTGCCGCACGTGGCCTTGCTCCATGAGTTTTCCAGGGTGGCGGTCGAAGCGTTGATCGAACACCCGGCGATCGATGTAAATTCCAGGAGAAGAAGAGCCCGCCTTGAGCCCGGCTTCGGCCAAGGGTCGTCTCGGCGAATGTCGCCCTCCCTCGGCTAGAGCCCACGCGACCCTACGCGAGGAAGTTGTACTGGGGGCACAATGTTTAGCCGGCTTCATCGTAAGTGCGTCCGTCGCCTGCGTTTTTCAATCCGGCCTTCCTCTGCGAAGGTGTCGGCCGTATCGCGGTTTGTGTCATTCGAACAGACGAGGACAGTGGCCAAGCCTGTGCCTAGCGTGGACTTGGCCCTATGCGCTCACGATCGGGAGAGTGGATGAGTTTGTATCCGGCCTGTATGGGAGGCGAGGATCAAAACCCTGAAAGCTCCCTTCCTGATGGCGTTGTACGAGAAGGGAGTCTGGTTATGAAGTTCAAAGCTCTGATCAAGCGTGCCGAGGTTGTGGATGGAGCGTTCGAGCAGCTCGAATCCGATCTGGCAAATGCGTTCGATGAATGTATCAACCTGGACGATGAGTGGCCGCCGGAGGATGCGGTCGGTATCTCGGACGAAAATCTCGCGGCAAGGAATGACAACACGTTGCCTGAGGACGATGCGATGTCCGAGGGCAATGCGCTGCTGCTGGAGGACAATTCGGGCGAAACCGCGCGGCGGCTGACGTCCCACGCCCAGACGCGACTGGCTGCATTGAATGCCGTCGATGAGCTCTTCCACGATGCGCAGGACTATATGGGGGAGATCAATGCCAAGCTGTCGGAGATCGCGACCTCGCATCATTTGACAGGCGAATATTTGAAGCTTCTTCACGGCGACATTCTTCGCGCCAACGAATTGGAACTGGCAAATGCCAGCCTGACCGCGCAGCAAAGAGCGCTGTCGGACCAGCTTCACGACGCGACCAAAAAGCAGCGCGAGCGCGACAGCGCCATCGAGGCGCTGCAGCAGCGCGAGACAAGCTTGATCGAGGACAAGGAGGCGCTTCGCGGTGCGCTGGCCGCGGCCAGGCTGGAACTGGTCGTGGCAGCCAATGCGAGCGCCAAACGCGAGGCGGAGTTCGGCGATCTCGTCAAAACGATTTCGGCCAAGACGGTCGAGGTCGACAGGCGCTCGCGCGAGAACGAGATGCTGCGGGAAAAGCATGTCAGCCTGTCGATCGACCTCGACAAGGCGCTGAAGCGAGAAGCCGAGGCGCGGCACAGACTGGATGAACTGTCGACGATCCACGCCAATGACGCGGCGCGGCTTGCCGACCTGCTGGCTGCGCTTGGCAAGAGCGAAAAAGAGGAAATGCGGCTGCAGAAATCACTCGATGTCGCGCAGGCCAAGCTGTCGGAAATGACCGAAGCGGCGCGTATCAGGGAAGGCGACAAGGAAGCCGAGCTGCAACGCAGCCTGGCCGAGATGAGCGGCCTGCGGTCTGAAATCCAGGGCCTGCAATCGCGATTGCAACTTGCCTCGCAAGAGAACAGCGAAGCCGCCGGCGAGATCGCCAGTCTCAAGGCTCAATGGAGCGATGCCGTTGCCGAAAAGCAGATCGCGGAGCAGAAATTGTCCGCGCTCATCAAGGAGAATGAGCACGACAAGATGAACCTTTCGACGGTGAGCGCGAACCTTTCGCAACTTTCCCTGCAGCAGGCTTCCGAACAGATTCAGCACGATGTCCAGAGGCAGGAATGCGAGGATCTGCGCGCCGAAGTGGCGGCGCTCAACGCCCGGGTCAAGGAGCTGTTGCCTTATGAGCGGCTCCACAAGGTGACAAACGCCAGGTCGCGCGAAGACACCGTGGTCGAGATCGCCGGCGCGGTGGCCGAGAAGGCGCGCGCCACCAGCAGACGGCGCGTCCGTCCAAGCCTGCGCGCCGCATCATAGCCAAGGCGCGGCTGCCTGCATTCCGGCTTTGTGTCTGCTTACGGAGCAGACCAAAGTCCGCAGTGGGTACTGCTCGAGGCGTAGGGACCAGATATTTTGGCCGGCCGATCCGGCGGCGGGTAATTATTCCTTGCCACCGGTCGAGGCGACCGAGGTGGCATAGAAGCGCTGAAGCAAGGTCATCACCGTCATCGGGATAACCGAGATGAAAAGCGCGGCGGCGAAGATCAATCCGTTGTCCATTAGCTCGACCGTGACCGCATCCTGCGCGACTTTTTCGTCAAGCTTCAGGAATTCGCCGGACGCGGTTGAAGCGCACCGGAGCATCCGGCACCAAAGAGCGGGGGCGGTGCGTTGCCCGCCCCTTCATTCGTCCTTGACCGGCTTCCCAGCCCCAAACCTCAAGCCATCCATCAGCAGCTTGACCAGCCGGCGCGAGCGGTCGCGCCAGTCCCTGGTATCGGGCGCCGAATAGATGCCGCCGAGCGCGTGCATGACATCGGAGGCGTCGACATCGCCGCGGATAGAACCGTTGGCCACCGCCGCCTCGACCAGACGTCTGAGCGCTTGCGTCACCCGGCCCGAAATGTCCGAAAACAGCGTCGAGTTGGTGGACATCAGGATGCGAAGGCTCGTCGACAGCCCGCGCTTGGTGGCGATGTAGTCGACGAAGCGCTGCATCCATTGTTCCAGCGCGACGTCGGGCGCCTCGGTGCGGGATAGCTCGTCGGCCGCCTGGCACAGCCCTTCCACCTCGCGGCGATAAACCACCTCGACCAGATGCTCGCGCGTCGGAAAATGCCGGTAGAGCGTGCCGATGCCGACGCCGGCCTGGCGGGCAATCTCCTCCAGCGAGGCATCGACGCCATGCGCGGCAAACGCGGCCGCCGCGATCACGATCAGCCTGTCGCGGTTGCGCTGCGCATCGGCGCGCAGCTTTTTTGTCGCTGCGGCGTCGGGGTTGTCTTCAATTGTCACGGGCGGCTGCGAAGCCAATTTTTTCTCCACTGTCGAATATGGGGCTTGAACC
>NZ_NWQG01000032.1:0-22449 GCF_002529485.1 Mesorhizobium sanjuanii | reverse complement strand
TAATAAACGGAGGCGCCTCCGTTTTAGTGGAGCACCCTTATCATATAATCAGGGGACCCGGTATGTCACGTCCTTCGAACCTTCAGGCCACAACCTTCTCTTTCTTCTGGAGAATGGCGAAGGCGACGGAGCCGCCAATCTCCCCGTGAACCCCAACCTAGCCATCTGGTGACCTTGCCGCCTCCCGGCCAGGCACCAAATCGTCCCCTCAGCGTCAAGCAACTGGAGCCAGACGCCCTATGACAAGCAAAACCCGAATCCCCATCCAACTTCAAATCAACGGACATCGCCACGAATTGGAAGTCGAGCCGCGCGTCACGCTGCTTGATGCCTTGCGCGACCATCTCGACCTGACCGGGACCAAGAAGGGCTGCGACCACGGCCAGTGCGGCGCCTGCACCGTGCATATCGACGGCCAGCGGGTGCTCGCCTGCCTGACGCTTGCCGCCCAGGCCGAGGGCAGGGCGGTCACCACCATCGAGGGGCTGGCCGAGGCAGATGGCACGCTGCACGCGGTGCAGGCGGCCTTCCTAGAACAGGACGCCTTCCAGTGCGGCTATTGCACGCCCGGACAGATCATGTCGGCCGTCGCCTGCATCCGCGAGGGCCATGCCGGCTCAGATGACGAGATCCGCGAATACATGGCCGGCAATCTGTGCCGCTGCGGCGCTTATCCGCACATCGTCGCCGCCGTGCGCCAGGCGGCATTGGAGGTCGCGTCATGAGGGATTTTTCCTATCTGCGCGCCAGTTCGGTCGATGCTGCACGCCAGGCCTCGGCGCTGCCGGGCGCCATGCTGCTTGCCGGTGGCACGACGCTGATCGACCTCGCCAAATGCGGTGTAGCCGAGCCTGATACGCTGGTCGACATCAGCCATCTCAAGGGGCTTGATGCAATCACGGTCGACGACAGCGGCGCCACCATCGGCGCGCTGGCGAAGATGAGCGGCATTGCCGACCATGCCGACATCAAGCGCCAGTTTCCCGCCGTCTCGGAAGCGCTGTGGCAGGCGGCCTCGGCGCAGATCCGCAACATGGCGACCATCGGTGGCAATCTGATGCAGCGCACGCGCTGCCCCTATTTCCGCGATGGCGAAAACTTCCCCGCCTGCAACAAGCGCATGCCCGGCAGCGGCTGTTCGGCGATCGGCGGGGTGACGCGCGGCCATGCCGTGCTCGGCACCAGCGAAGCCTGCATCGCCACCTATCCCGGCGATCTCGCCGTTGCACTGGTTGCCTTCGATGCAGTGGTGCATCTCGGTGACCGTCAGGTCGCGGTCGACGACTTCTTCCTGCTGCCGGCTGCTGCGCCAGAGCGGGAACATGCGATCCAGCCGGGCGAGGTGATCACCGCGATCAGCATTCCCGGCTCCGCCGCTGCGAGACGCTCGACCTATCTCAAGGTCCGCGACCGGCAATCCTATGAGTTCGCTGCCGCAAGTGCTGCCGTCGGCATCGAGTTCGAAGCGGATGGCCGCACGATCCGCGATCTGCGCGTGGCGCTTGGCGGCGTCGCCACCAAACCGTGGCGGGCGCGCGGTGTGGAAGCGGCGCTGAAGGGCAAGGTACTGGACGCGGATGCCGTCAAGCGCGCCAGCCTGCTCGCCGTCGAAGGCGCCGTCGACCATGGCGCCAACCATTACAAGATCGAACTGGCGCCGCGTGTCGTCGCCCGCGCCATCCTCAAATTGGGAGAAACGGCATGACCGTTCACATGAAAAGACACGGCGATGCTTCCGACGGTACGCAGGCTGTCGGCGGCCGGCTGTCGCGCGTCGATGGTCCGGCCAAGATCACCGGCGCCGCCAAATACGCGGTCGAGCAGCAGCTCGATGGCCTCGCCTATGCCGTGCTGGTCGAAAGCACGATTGCCGCCGGCAAGGTGCGTTCGATCGACACGGACGCTGCGCAAGCCGCGCCCGGCGTGCTCAAGGTGCTGACGCCGGACAACATGCCGCCGCTGAAAACCGCTTCGGACTGGTTGGGCACACCGCCGCCGGATGCGCCCTATTGCCCGCTGGCGCGCGACATTACTTTCTCGGGCCAGCATGTCGCCGCGGTGGTGGCCGAGACTTTCGAGCAGGCCGTCGCGGCGGCCGCACTCGTCAGGGTCAGCTATGACGAGGTCCCGGCCATCGTCGACCTTAGCGACGCCAAGGCCGGCGACGGTATTCCGATCGACGCGATGACCAAGGAGTGGGGCGACGCGGCGACGGCATTCGCCGCCGCCCCGATCAGGATTTGCGCCGCCTACAACACGCCGCGCGAATACCAGGCGCCGATGGAGCCGCATGGGCTGATCGCGCGCTGGGAGGGCGACCAGCTGACGGTGTGGGAGCCGAGCCAATGGCTCGACGGCATGGCGCGCACCTATGCCGAATGGTTCGGTGTGCCGTTCGAGAATGTTCGGCTGGTGTCGCCCTATATTGGCGGCGGCTTCGGCTCCAAGGCGCTGGCGCTTGGCCATGGCGCGGTGGCGGCGCTTGCCGCAAGGATGCTCGACCGGCCGGTGAGACTGGTGATGACACGGCCGCAGACCTTCACCGGCTATGGCGGGCGCGCGGCGACGCGGCAGACGGTGACGATCGGCGCCGACGCCGATGGAATAATCCAATCGATCGTGCATCGCGGCGTCAATGAAACATCCATCGACGGCATGTGGGTCGAGCCGTTGGGCTCGACCACCTCGATCATGTATCAGACGCCCAATTTCTCCTCGCGGCAGAATGTCGTGCGGGTGAATTCGGTGGTGCCTGGCGCGATGCGCGCACCGGGCGAGAACCCGAGCGCCTTCGGCATTGAATGCGCCATCGACGAACTGGCCTACGAGGTCGGCATCGATCCGCTGGAGATCCGGCTGCGGAACTATGCCGAAGAGGATCCGCACGCCAAGAAAGCGTGGTCGACCAGGCAATTGCGCGAGGCCTATGCCGCCGGCGCCGAACGCTTCGGCTGGTCGAAGCGAAGCCCGCAGCCGCGCTCGATGCGCGACGGCAACCAACTGATCGGCTGGGGCGTCGCCGCCGGCACCTATCCGGTGCGGCGCGCCTATGGCGAAGCCATGGTGCGCATCCTGGCCGATGGCTCGGTCGAGGTCGAAAGCTCGTCGATCGACATGGGGCAGGGCACCTACACGATCCTGGCGCAGACCGCCGCCGAAACGCTGGGCGTGCCGGCGGACAATGTCGTGGTCAAGCTCGGTGACTCCCGCTTCGCCCGCGCCGGCGTTGCCGGCGGCTCGCGGCTGGCCGGCGTGATGACCGGCGCCGTGCACAAGGCGGCGAGTGCCGCACTCGACGAGCTGGTCGGGCTGGCGATCTCGGATCCGCGCTCGCCCTTCCATGCGCTGCAGGCCAACACGCTGGTCGTCGCCAATGGCCGCATCGCCTCGCCGCGCGGCGAAGGCCCGGAGGTCTCGATCGCCGAGCTGCTGGCCAGCGTCGGGCGCGACCGGATCGAGGCCAAGCGCGACACCATGCCGGCCAATTCGACGGCCGAGGAGCGCTACAAGAACTACACCACCATCGCCATGGCGCTGCCGCACACCGAGGGCGATTATTCCAGGTACAGCTGGTGCGCTCATTTCATCGAGGTGCGCGTCGACGAGGATTTCGGCACGGTCAGGGTGTCGCGCGTGGTGTCGGCGCTGGATTCGGGCCGGCTCTACAACCCCAAGCTCGCCGAAAGCCAGTGGAAGGGTGGCATCATCATGGGCATCGGCCAGGCGCTGCTGGAGGAAGGCATCGTCGACCGCCGCCATGGCCGCATCGTCAACAACAACCTCGCCGACTACCTCGTGCCAACCAATGCCGACATTCCCGACATCGAGGTGATCTCGGTCGGCATTCCCGACCCGCATTCCTCCGCGCTTGGCGGCAAGGGGGTTGGGGAACTCGCCATCGTCGGCGTGGCGCCGGCGATCGCCAACGCCGTCTTCCATGCCACCGGCAAGCGGATCAGGGATTTGCCGATCACGCTGGAGAAGCTGATTTAGAACTGGCGCGCGGAGCTGCCGATCCCTCGTCGCGGAGATCGGCAGTTTCACTCGGGGCAACAATCAAGCTCGGCGCCGTCCTCTATATCACCACTTTCGGGGGTAGTCAGGCCGGTGCCTGAAAACGGCGCCACCGGTGCTTGAGTTTGTGAGCCCCCGCATTTGGCGCGGCCGGTTGGCAGGAAACGGGTGGTCCGCGCGGGCCATCTCACCCATCTCTGATGGCAGAAGAGGCCATTGGAGGCAAAGCCATGACCATCCATTCGATCGGTTCGAAAGCAGCGGTTCAATCGGCGCAAACGCGGGTCGCCGAATATGACTGGGAAATGCTGGCCGGCGAGTTGAGCAACCATGGCTGCGCGGTGATGGAAAAGCTGCTGACGCCGGAAGAATGCCGACAGATCGCGGGGCTCTATCCGCAGGAGGAGCATTTCCGCAGCCATGTCCACATGGCGCGGCATGGTTTTGGCAAGGGCGAGTATCGCTATTTCCGTTATCCCTTGCCCGACCTGATCGGGGCTTTGCGCAGCGCGCTCTATCCGCGCCTTGCCGCGGTCGCCAACGACTGGAACGAACGCATGGGCATCGCCCTGCGCTACCCGGCCGAACACGCGGCGTTCCTCAAACAATGCCACGAGCAGGGCCAGACGCGGCCGACGCCGCTGTTGCTGCAATACGTTCCCGGCGACTTCAACTGCCTGCACCAGGATCTCTACGGCGATCTGGCCTTCCCGCTGCAGGTGGCGATCCTGCTTTCGCAGCCGGGCAAGGATTTCACCGGCGGCGAGTTCGTGCTGACAGAGCAGCGCCCGCGCATGCAGAGCCGGGCCGAGGTGGTGCCGCTCAGGCAAGGCGATGCGGTCGCCTTCGCGGTCCACAACCGTCCGGTCCAGGGAACCAAGGGCAACTATCGGGTCAACCTCAGGCACGGCGTCAGCCGGCTTCGCTCTGGCATGCGCCACACCGTCGGCATCATCTTCCACGACGCGAAGTAAGGCCTGCCGTCGAATTTGGGTGCGGCTCAGGCGCGTTGGCTGAGGCAGCAAACATCGCCCGTTCTTCCGCGGTGAGATGGCGTGCCTTGCCCTTGGCGAGGTCGCCGAGCTGCAATCGGCCGATCGCCACCCGCACCAGGCGGAGCACCTCGATATCGCAGGCGTCCAGCATGCGGCGGATGTGGCGGTTGCGGCCCTCGTCGAGCGTGATTTCCAGCCAGGCGGTGCTGGTGCCGCTGCGCAGAATGCCGATCGAGCGTGCCGTCAACAGCTCGCTATCGACCGTGACGCCGGCGCGCAGCCGCGCCAGCAGGGCCGCGTCGGGCAGGGCGGCGACCTGCACGTGATAGATCTTGGCGACATGCGAGGCGGGATCGAGCAGGCGCTGGGCAAAGCGGGTGTCGTTGGTCATCAGGAGCAGGCCTTCGCTGGCCTTGTCGAGGCGGCCGACCGGCGAGACGAAAGGCAGGTCGAGCCCGGCCAGGCTATCATAGACGGTGCCGCGATCCTGCGGGTCTTCGCGGGTGGTGACCAGGCCGCGCGGCTTGTTCAGCATCAGATAGACCTTGCGCTCGGCGACGACGCGTTTGTCGTCGAGCTCGATGCGGTCGCGGCCGGGATCGACGCGCATCGAGCCGTTGCGCACGACCTTGCCCGCGACCTTGACGCGCCCTTCGGCGACCAGAACTTCCGCCTGCTTGCGCGAGCACAGGCCGAGTTTCGACAGCGCCCGGCAAAGGCTCACGCCCGGAGGCTTGGTTCCGGGTGGGCTGCCTCCGGGATCGCGGCGCGGTCGGCCGCTGTTCGGTCGCGGCGTCATGGGCTTGCGTGATCGTCCTGGCAAGGATCAGGGCTTTCTCGCCGGCCCGGCCTGGGCGAGCGTTGCCATGCCGTCGCCGAGATGCTTGCGCAGGACGCGGACGGCGGCCGCGGCATCGCGGTGGCGGCAGGTCGTCAACAGGTCGCGGTGTTGCTCCTGCGATTGGCTGCGATAGTCGAGGCTCGACAGGAGAACGCGGACATAGCGGTCGGCTGCATTATGATGCGCCTCGATCAGGGCGAGCAGGCGGTCGTTGCCGCAGGCACTGTAGAGAGCCAGATGAAAGACGCGGTTCAGCGTGCCCCAGCGGCGGACATCCGGCTCGGCGTCGATCTGGTTGAGCACATGGCCGGCCTCGTCGAGCTTCTCCCTGGCGAGGTTCGGGACCGAGAGCCGCAGCGCTTCGCTTTCGAGCAATTCGCGGACGGCGAAGATCTCCCTGATCTCGGTCGTGTCCATCCTGGCGACATGCGCACCCTTGGTCGGATGGATCGAAACGATACCCTCGGCCTCGAGCTGGCGCAGCGCGTCGCGGACCGGCATGCGGCTGAAGCCGAAGCGCTCGGCAAGGTCGTCCTGGCGCAGCGGCGTGCCCGCCACCAGGCTGCCATCGGCGATCGATTCGCGCAGCACATTCGCCACCTGTTCCGCCACCGTCAGCGGTTTCTGCACCAAGCCTTCGCCGAGCCCACGCAATCGATGCCTCCCCTGCCAACCCATGTCACGCCGGCCTTGCCTAACAGAAAGCCGCTTATGCGGATATGTGGATTCTCGTATACGAGTGTACAGAATCGCTCGCGGCTCGCCTCTCAAACAGATTCACACCTGGCCGGCATCCCTTTGAGAAGAAACACGATTTGAATGTGATCTAGTTGAGCTTCACCAGCTTGGCGGCTTGGCGAATGGCCTGCACGGCGTCCGGATTGGTCACGGGGTAATGCGCGATGAAGCCTTCGACGGAAAACTCCGGAAATTCTTCCTTGAGGCGGACCGCGAAGCTGGCGGCCTCGTCGGTCTCGTCAACCGCCGCATGCGCCAGCGCCAGGAACATCAGCATGTTCGAAGAGTCCGGCGAACTTCTGCGCAACGCCGCGATGGCTTCGCGATGCCTGCCGGCGGCGAACAGGATGCGGCCGTGCATGCCGAAATACCAGGGTGGCGCCAAGGGGTTGAGGCGCATGGCGCGCTCGATGAGCGGGATCGCCTCGGCTGGATCGCCGGCAACAAGAGCCTTGCTGCCGCCTAGCAGCGCCAGCGTGTCGGCATGGTTATAGCCATATTCCAGGGCGCGCTGGTGCGCGCGCTCCGCCCCTTCGAGGTCGCCGAGGCATCCAAGGAGATCGCCAAGGCAGGTACAGGCGTGGCTGTCCGTCGGATCGAACTGAATGGCGGTTTCAATCGCGGACCGCCAGTTCTGGATCGAGCGCTGCGCATCGTCGCTGTAACCGCTGCAGGCCTCGATCGAATAGGCGTAGGCAAGTTCGGTCCACGCCCTGACGAAGGTCGGATCAAGCTCCAGCGCGCGTGAAAGCAGGCGGATCGCCTCTGCATTGCCGGCGCGGCTGAATGTGTCCTGCTGCTCGACGGCAAGCAGATAACAGTCATAGGCACGCAAACTTGCCGGCGGCTTGCGGCGAACCGCGTTGCGGCCCACCGTCGCGAGCGCACCGTAACTGCCGGCCAGCACATTGATGATGCTTTCGGTCAGGCTGTCCTGCAGCGTGAAGATGTCCTCGACCGGGCGGTCATAGCGTTCGCTCCACAGGCTGCCGCCGCTGCGCGCATCGGAAAGCTGGACCGTGAGCCGGATACGCCGGTCGTCGGCGCGCAATTGACCTTCCAGGACATAGTCGGCGCCCAAGTCCCGACTGACTGCAAGAACGCCGAGATTGCCTTGACGAACATTGTCTCGGCAGGCCTTCATCGTGTGGAAGGCAATCACCGAAAGTTTGGAATAGCGAGCAAGATCGGTGATGATGTCGGCTGAGAGGCCGTCGGCAAATCGCGACCATTGTCCGTCCGGGCTATAGCTCTCGATCGGCAGCACTGCCAGCACCGGCAAGCCGCTCCTTTCCGCGGCACTGGCACGACCTGCAAAGTGGCCAGCGAGCCCAATCTTGTTACGCACTCCGAGTTTTTCATAAACGGCTGCAAGGTGGGTGCGCACGGTGGTGGGAGCGATGAACAGCGCCTCGCCGATCTCGCGATAGGTCATGCCGGACGCGAATTTTTCCGCGACCGCTCGCTCGCGGCCGGACAGGGCATCGAGCGTCCGAGCTTTCAGAGCATCATTGGACACCACGGCGAACTCATCCCACGAAGCTTTCGAATGCCGTAGCGTCAAGAATACTACAAATGCAGGAGGCCGAATACCGCATCTGCTCGATTCCACGGCAGGCGCAGATGCTGCAAGGTCTACATGCTGCAATCAGCCAAGGAGCGTTCCATGCGCATTGCTCTTGTCTTGCTGGCATGCACCGGTTTCACAGTTCCCGCCGCGCCGTCATTCGCTAGCGGATGCATGCAGGTGCTGGAATCGGACGTGAAAATCGCCAGCATGCGTGCCTATGCGGGCATCATGGCCATTACCGCCGCCAATGGCTGGAACTACACGCCTGAATCGATCGAAAGCGGCTCAAGGCGGCATTTCGAGGAGATGAGCCTCCAACTGATCGCCGTCGGCTATGAGATCGTTCCCGTCGGCGCTGCCCGACCGCAATGCGTCGTTGCGCGCAATTGAACAAGGCTGTCGGCAAACCGCGATCCGCCCATTGTGGGACGCGCCTGGAACCGGTTCCCCGCAGGGAGCATGAGCGCGGCTCGCCTCTCAGACAGATTCACCTCTGGCGCACATCCCTTTGAGAGCAAAGAGGATTTTGTTGCCTGGGCGCGTCGTGTCTGCTGCGTGGGACGGAGAGGCCGGCGGGACAGGGGGCGACGAAGGGCATCAGCCCCAGCGAGCAGGCCTTGACGCGACCGACGGCGTTCCGTCTTGATGCGTTGCGCCGCAAGCCGCGCAACGCCAGCCGGGAGATCGCTTGATACATTCTCGTTTGCTTCGCTATCTCGACGAAGTGGCCCGCTGCGGCTCGATCCGCAAGGCGGCGGTGACGCTCAATGTCGCGGCGTCGGCGATCAACCGGCAGATCATCGCGCTGGAGCAGCAACTGGGAACGCCGCTTTTCGAACGCCTGCCCGGCCAGATGCGGCCGACCGCGGCGGGCGAGGTGCTGATCACCCATGCCAGGGAGACGCTGAAGCACCACCGGAAAGCGATCGAGCGGATCGAGACGCTGAAGGACGGGCGTTTCGCCAGCGCCTCGATCGCCACCGTCGGCGGGCTCTCCAACGACATGCTGTCCTACGCGCTGGCCGAGTATCGCCGCGAACGGCCGTTCACGCGGTTTTCCGTCAGCGTGCTGGCTGCCGACGACATCGCGGTGCAGGTCGCCGCCGGCGAGATCGATCTGGGCTTCGCCTTCGATCTTCCCGAAACGCCCAATCTGACCGTGGCCGCCTCGATGCTGAGCCCTTGCGGCGCCGTCGTCCTGCCCGACCATGCGCTTGCGTCGAAAGCCGTGCTGCGCCTCGGCGACCTCAGGCGGTTTCCGCTGATCATGCCGCCGCCGGGCGTGATGCTGCGCGACCATTTCGACCATGCCTGCGCTACCGCCGGCCTGTCGCTGGAGCCGGTGCTGGAATCCAACAGTTTCGAACTGCTCAAGCATTTCGCGCTGCTCGACCAGGGAGTCGCCATCCTCAACCGGATCGACGTGCTGCACAGCCATCTATCGGGGGCGGTGAGCTTCATCCCGATCGCCGAGCTTTCCCGCTTCACCCAGCGGCTCAGCGTCGTGCATCGCGCCCGCGGCCGGCTGGCGCCGCTGCCCAGCCATCTGCTGGAAAGGCTGAGCAGCCTGATCGCCAGCCAGAGCGGTTCGTGAAACGAGCGACCAGCGTATACCCCGTTGCCTTTTAGGCATCGGGGCGCACGCTCTTTGATGCTTTGAGGCGTACGCATTTTCGGTCACATTCCCCATGGGAACACAAAGCATGTCGCCCAGAAGTGCGCAGCGGTTTTGGGGCAACGACTTGCATAAAAAGAGAGCAACGCCGCGCAGGCGACGCGTTGCGACCAGCGAAAACGCTGCTCAAACAAAGGGGAACAACAATGACAGCCGATGCTCCGCAACCTCGCAGTCTGGTCACGACGGGAGGCGTCTCGATCGGAGGCGCGCCCGTATCCTACACCGCCATCCTGGCGGCGCTCGTCGCCGTGCTCGCCTTCATACCGGCCTCGATCGTGGTCGGCGGCATGGGGGGAGGGTGGCCGCTGCACGACGTCATCCATCCGCTGCTCGGCCTGCTGCTTGGCCCGATCGCCGGGCCGATCGCTTCGGTCGTCGGCATCGTCATCGGTAATGTCATCGCGCCCTATACCAATCTCGGACCCTGGAGCCCGCTGATGGGTGCCATGAGCGCCTTTGCCGTCGGCATGGTCATGTATCCAAAGCGCTCGCTCTGGTATGTGCCGTGGATCATCACGCTGGCGGCGAACCTGATCTACCTCTGGCAGTCGCTGTCCTTTGGCATCGGCTTCTGGCTGTGGCTGAGCAATGTCTTCACGGTCGACGTGGCGCTGATCCTGATTGCCATTCCGCAGATCAGGAACTGGGCGATCGACCAGATTCGCAATGGCGCGGCCAGCCTGTCGCTCTATGGCGCCTATTTCGTCGTGTTCTTCTTCGGCTCGACGGCGGGTATCCAGCTCAACTGGGTGCCGTCCTTCGCCACCAATCCGTGGCCGGCCGAAGTCTGGCCGCCGCTGGTCTTCATCATCTTCGCCGAGCGCGTCGTCTTCACCGCCGTCGGCGCCCTGGTCGCCTTCGCGCTCATCGCCGCCATTCGCCGGTCTCCCATCGCAAAGGCGAAGCTGGCGGGTTACTGATGCCGCAGGCCAAGACAGTGCCTGGCGAGGATGGGCATTCGCCCATCCGGGATGGGGAAATGCCCATCCTCCGGGATGAGCGGGCCGAAGCACCGCTCATCCGCTTCGACAATGTCAGCTACCGCTATCCAGGCGCCGATCGACCTGCGCTGGACAAGATCAGCCTGACGATCGGCCGCGGCGAGATCGTCGGCGTGATCGGCCCGACCGGCGCCGGCAAGACGACGTTCTGCCTGGCGCTGAACGGGATCGTGCCGCAATTCTTCGGCGGCGAATTCTATGGCAGCGTCCATATTGCCGGCCTCGACGCCATCGAAACGCCGACCAGCAGGCTGGCGGAACTCGTCGGCATGGTGTTCGAGGATCCCGAAACGCAGATCACCGCGACCACGGTGGAGGGCGAGGTGGCCTTCGCGCTGGAAAACCTCAAAGTGCCGACGCCCGAAATCGTTCGGCGTGTCGGCGAGGCGCTGAAGGCGGTGGGTCTCGCCGGGCAGGAAACCCGGCATCCGGCCAATTTGTCGGGCGGCCAGAAGCAGCGGCTGTCGATTGCCGCGGCGCTGGCGCTGTCGTCCGACATCATCGTGCTCGACGAGCCGACCTCGCAACTCGACCCCGTCGCGTCGGCGGAAGTCTTCGCCATCCTGCTGAAGTTGAACCGCGAGAACGGCCTGACGGTCGTCATAGCCAGCCACGCCAGCGAGGAGCTCGCCGAAATCGCCGACCGCGTCCTGCTCATCTCCGACGGCAAGGTAGCGGCCGAGGGGCCGCCCGAAACGGTCTTTGCCGCAACTGACATGCTGGCCGAGCATCGCGTGCGGCCGCCCGACATCGTGCGCAGCTTCGAGGTGCTTGTCCGTGATGCCACAAACTCTGGTGCACCTGGCCGCCGCAAACCGCCCGCCCTGCCGGTGACGCTCAGTGCCGCCGAAGCGGCCATCAAGGCATATCCGCCGACTGTCTCGTTGCCGGCCACCGCCCCAATGGAGACGCAGCGCGATGTCTCCAAGGCCGGTGTCGCGCTGACGGTCGAGGGGCTGACCCATATCTATCCCGATGGCACGCAGGCGTTGCGTGGCGTCGATTTGACGGTCGCCAATGGCGAATTTCTCGGCATTGTCGGCCGCAACGGCAGCGGCAAATCCACGCTGGTGCGGCATTTCCTGCATCTGCTTTCGCCATCCTCGGGCGCGGTGCGCGTCGGCGGCGAAGATGTCTCGACGCTCAAGGTCAGCGAACTCGCGCAGCGCATCGGCTATGTCTCGCAGAACGCGCACGCCCAGGTCTTCTGTGACACGGTGGCCAAGGAGGTCGGCTTCGCGCTGTCGATGATGAAGCGGCCGAAGGCCGATATCGATGCCGCCGTCAGCCGCTCGCTGACGGCGATGGATCTTGCCCAGGCCGCCGACCAGCATCCGATGTCGCTCAGCCGCGGCGACCGGCTGCGCGTCGTCATCGCCGCCGTGCTGGCGCTCGAACCTGAGATCCTGATCTTCGACGAGCCGACCACCGGCCAGGACTGGCGCGGATCGCTGGCCATCCTCGACATGCTGCGGACCCTGAACCGGATGGGCAAGACGGTGGTGCTCATCACCCATCATCTCTATCTGCTGCCGGGCTATGTCGATCGCCTCGTCGTCATGGATGGCGGCAGGATTGTCGGTGACGGGACGCTGCGGGACGTCTTCTACGACAATTCGGCGATGGAAGCCGCCGGTCTGGTGCCGCCGCAGACGGTACGCTTCGCCGGACATGTGCCGGCGCTTGGCGTCGCCCGCCCGCTTGGTCCGGACGACCTGGCGGCAATGCTCGGCACCCGGCTGGAGGTCGCCTAGATGGTCAGCTACGCCATCCAGCTTTTGCCGGCCGAGACCATTTTCGCCCGAGCCGACATGCGGGTGAAGTTCGCGCTGCTTCTGCTGGCAAGCTCGCTCATCTTCGTCTGGAACAGCATTGTGCTGCAGGCAGCGTTCCTCGCTGTCATCGTCGGGCTGATGTTTTCGGCCGGCGTCACCGCCGCCACCATCCGCAAGCTTACTCTGATCGTGTTGCCGGCGCTGGTGCTGATCACGGTGATCCAGGGCCTATGGAGCCCGTTCGGCAAGACGCCGGTCTTCACCGTGCCGGCCGGCGTGCCGCTCATCGGCTCGCTCAACATCTTTTATGTCGAAGGCCTGCTGTTCGGCCTGGTGGTCTGCTGCCGCGTGCTGATCCCGATGCTGGCGTTCCAGCTGGTCTTCATGACCAGCCAGCCCAACGACATCGTGCTCGGGCTGGTGCGCATCGGCGTGCCCTACCGCATCGCCTTCCTGTTTTCGACGACGTTCCGTTTCGTGCCGCTGCTGTTCCAGGAATTGGAAGGGATCAAGGAGGCGCAGCGGCTGCGCGGCATCGACATCGACGGCATCGGCATGCTGCGCAAGCTGATCGCGCTCGGCCGCATGCTGGTGCCGCTGATCATGATCTCGCTGACCAAGGCCCAGCTCATGGAGATCGCGCTGCAGGCGAAGGCATTCAGCGGCTCGGCCGACCGCACCAGCCTACACCCATCGCGCGAAAAACTGTCGGCCGGCGAAATCCTGGCGATCGGCGCCTGCTTCGCCGTGTTTGCCGCGGCGCTGGCCGGCCGGCTGTGGTTCGGGTTTGGAGGTGAGGTGCTGTGAGCATATTGGCCCCCGACGCCAGGATCGATTGCGATGCCGCCACGCTCGCCATGCTCGAGCGGCAGGCGGATGCGTGGAAATCCGGCGACTTCTCTGCTGCCGCCGCCGACTGGCATCCTGACGGGGTGCTGACGGCGCCGGGCAACCGGGTTCCCTACCATAGGCTGGCGCGCACCATCGCCGATTTTTACCGCGACTATGGCGATCTCAGCGTCACCGTCACCACCGCCTTTGCGTCCGCCGACGGCAGGCGGGTCGCGCTGGAATGGCTGTGGGAGGTGACGCGACGGCGCGACGGCGCTCGCAGCCTGACCGAGGACGCCATACTCATCGATCTCGACAGCGACGGGCGCATCCTGTCGTGGCGTGAATATTTCGACACGGCAAGCGCCGTGGAAGATCACCACAGACCCCAGAGTTCAGCATGAAAGTCCTTGTCGTCTATTGCCACCCTTGCACCGACAGCTTCAACGGCGCCGTGCGCGACACCGTGCTGGAGGCGCTTGCCGAACGGGGCCACGCGGTTCACCTCCTCGACCTCTATCAGACCGGCTTCGATCCGGTCATGCGCGCCGACGAGTGGCGCGGCTATGGCGACAAGGCAGGCAACCTCGAACCGGTCATCGACCGGGCGCAGGAATTGCTGTGGGCGGAGACGGTCATCTTCATCTACCCGACCTGGTGGTACGGGCTGCCGGCCATGCTGAAGGGCTGGCTGGAGCGGGTGCTGGTGCCGGGCTTCGCCTTCGACATGCCGACGGCGCAGCGCGGCCCGCGGCCGAAATTGCGGCACATTCGCCGGGTGTTGGTGATGACCACATGCGGCGCGACGCCGCTGATGAGCTGGATCATGGGCCAGCCCGGCCGGCGCACCCTGCTGCGCGGCTTCCGCTCCGTCTGCCATCCGCTGTGCTCGACCAAATTCCTGGCGCTCTACCGAATGGACACGGTCTCGGCGGCAGAGCGCCAGGCGCATCTGCAGCGTGTCAGGAAGGCGGTCGCCAGTCTTGGGCATGCAGCATCTGCACCTTCAGACGCGGTGCAGAAGGTGCATCGCGTCTGAAGAGGTTTCCGGTGCGCTCCATGTTAACGCGGGGCGTTGTCCGATAGCCGCGCCGTATCCAATCGGCAGGACAAGCGCGACAAAAGTCAGTTCGACGCGGGATCGCTCAGCGTCTCGACAACGAAAGAGGCGGCGATCAGGTCGTCGGCATCGAGCCGGAGCGAGCCTTCACCTCCTCCCATGATGGCGGCGACCTTCTGGAAGGTCTTCATCTCGTGCCTTGAGATATCAGCGTCCTGCATCCTGGCTTTGAGATTGGCGACGCGCAGACTTAGCGTGTGGGACGTTCCAATTTCGCGGTTCGACATAATGCTTTGCTCCTCCCCAACCCGTGCTGATGTGCCCGCCCGCCAGGTATTCGGGTCTGCCCCTTTCTGCCTAAATATAAGGCATTGCGAATACAGCGGCCCGAACGCGCGGTGGAAGGGAAGGTTCCGGCCCGACACGGTCACGAAATAATACGAGGCGGCCGGCCGGTCTTCAGGTTGTTGTTTTTATGCATGCGCGAGATGCATTAAGCGGTGTTGCGTGGTCGCCGCTGACCGCGCCGAGCCAGCAAGTTCGCCACGACCAGCAGCACGATCGACAGCGCCATCATCAGCGTCGCGGCTGCGGTGATCGCCGGCGAGAGCTTCTCGCGCATGCCGATGAACATTTCGAGCGGCATGGTGCGCTGGTTGGCGCTTGCTCGGCTGGCCCGCCTACCTGCTGGCGAGCACCATGCGGTTGCCCTCGCTGTCGCGGAACTCGGCCACGGTGCGGCCTGGATCCCATGGCGCCTGCTGCGGCTCGGTGATGATCTCGACGCCTCCGGATTTCAAAGCCGCGATCGTCGCCTCGACATTTTCGTCGACCAGCACCAGCACCGGCCCGTCGCTCGGCGTGTCGTCGGCGCGCCTGACCAAATGCAGGTTCGTCACAGCGCCGGGAAACGCCAGCTCGATCCAGCGCCAGCCGCTATCGCCCATTGGCTGGTCGGCCGCGACCTGGCAGCCGAGATGCTTGGTGTAGAAAGCCCTGGCGCGGTCCTGGTCGAATACCGGCAGTTCGGCAAACTGGATATGCATGGTGGAATCTCCTGTCTTTGGTGGCTGCCTAGGGGCCGCCCACGGGTACAAAGACGATGCGGGCGGGCAAAAAGATTCGCCCGTGCCCGAGAATCTTTTCGGCAACTCCGGTCGTCTTCTGCTCAGGTCCACCATTTCAGGAGACGAACCATGGGCTACAAACTCATCCGCTACAGCGTGAAGGATACCGAGCTGGAAACAAACCGCGCGCTGGTGGCAAAGGTGTTCGAGGCGCTGGACGAGACCGCACCGCAGGGCGTGCGCTATCTCGTGTTCGAACTCGACGATGGCGAGTTCATCCATATTGTCGGCGAGAGGCATGTCGTCGGCGAGGGCAATGGCGCCTCCGGGCTGACCGGGCTTGCCGCCTTCGAGGCATTCACGCGGAACCATGCGGAGCGGCGTTCGACCCCGGTCCAGCGATCGCCCGCCAGGATCATCGGCAACTACCATGTCCTCGAGGCCGGGAAAGCCGGATAGAATGGATGCCATGAACATAAGTCAATTCGACCGCGCGGCGCTGGAGGCGATGCTCTCCGGCCTGCGCCCGAGACTGCACCGCTACTGCGCCCGCATGGCCGGCTCGGTGATCGACGGCGAGGACATCGTGCAGGAGACGCTGCTCAAGGCGCTGCAGGCGCTCGACGGTCGTGCTGCGGTCGGGCGGCCGGAGCAATGGCTGTTTCGCATCGCCCACAATGCCGCGCAGGACCATCTGCGCCGGCGCCAGCGGGAGAGGTCGCGCATCGCCGAGGCCGACATGACCACGATCGAGGATCCTTCAGGCAATGCCGATGCAAGGCTCGCCACTGCTGCCGGCCTGCGCAGCTTCATGCAGCTCTCGGTGGCGCAGCGCAGCGCCGTGATCCTGGTCGACGTGCTTGGCCTTTCGCTGCACGAGACCTGCGAGGTCTCAGGCGCGACGCTGGCCGCCACCAAGGCGGCGCTGCATCGCGGACGGGCGCAGCTGCGCTTGCTGGCAGCCGAGCCCGAACAAGTCGCGGCGCCCAGGCTCGATGCCGGCGACGAGCGGCGCCTGCGCCGCTATGTCGACCTGTTCAATGCGCGCGACTTCGATGCGGTCAGGGCGCTGATCGCCGAGGATATCCGGCTCGACGTCGTCAACCGCACCCGGATGCGCGGCAAGGCCGAGGTGTCGATCTATTTCGGCAATTACGACCGCGCGAGCGACTGGGCGCTGTCGCTCGGCTTCGTCGACGGCCGGCCGGCGATCCTCATCCGCAATCCTGGGGAATCGGACGGCGCTGTGCGCGGCTTCATGCTGGTCGAATGGTCGGGCGAGCAGATCGTCCATATCCGCGACTTCCGCTACGCGCCCTGGTGCCTGGTCGACGCGCAGATCAGCACCGTGGGCGGAGCAAGTTCTTAGAGCGGTTGCGGTTCGTGGAACCGGCAACTCGCTCCAACTATGTGTTTTGCCTCATTTATGCGGACGCCAAATGATTCCATTTGGCTGCAAAACGCACTAGACACGCACACGGCGCGTCACCTGGCCATTGCTTTCCCAGTATGTGTGTTTCCTGGCAATCAAGGGATCGTCCATTGCCGGTTGAATTTGTCCCGTGGTGCTGATCGCGCGCGAGGTCACCGTGTGTTCTCCAGGCGAGGGATTTGCCCAATCCAGGGACCAGATCTTCCAGGCGTGTTCGGCCTCCTCACTGTGGTCGATGGTCGCTGGTGCCCAAGGCGCTTGATCGATTTGCACTTCGACCCGGTCGATCGGCGCCCCCCAGGCTGCTCCAATGATGGAGTAATCCGAGTCTTTCCGGGTGACCTTCGCAGGCGCGGACTTTATCAGCGCTCGCCCGACCGAAGTCTCGGTCCACACGGTCTCGCCATCGTGCTCTTCCTCCCGGATGGTGACATAGTCACGGGCCATCAACAGGCTCATGAATCGCGCATCGCGAACCTCGATGCGCTTCAGCCACTTGACGTTGGCGATCCCGTACCAGCCTGGAGCAATGAGCCGCACCGGAAAGCCATTCGGCGCCGGCAAGGCGGCTCCGTTCATTTCATAGCAGAGGAGATTGTCGGGGTTCATCGCGTCGGCGAGCGACATGCTCCGCGCGAAGTTCTGCTGCATCTTGACGTCGCGGATTGCGACCTCGCCTGTGTCAGTCCCGAAAAAGACGACCTCGGTTCCCTTCTCCAGAACGCCGGCTTCCTCCAGGATCGGGGCGAGCGGCGTCCCTGCCCAGCGGGCATTGCCGATGCCGCCGGTGAAAAAAGGAAACCCGTGGTTGCCCGAGCATTCCACCGTGAAAACGACCTCCTGCCGCGGTCGTGCCCTGATGTCGGCGAGTGTCAACTCCAGGGGCTTCTTGACCAGGCCTCCGATCTCCATGGACCATGTCTTCTCGTCGATCGTCGGTCGGTTGAAATGCGAGATGCTGAAAAATTTGTCGTTTGGAGTTATCCAGCTATCCAGATCCTCCCACACAAGCTGGGTCTTGATACCTTCCGGATTGGGATTTTCGGTCGGCTGATCCAGCCACGGAACAACTTCCTCGCCTGCCTGCTTTGGGAAAGCGTAAGCCCGACGCGAAGTGTAGAGAGCAGCAATAGCGGCAAGTGCCGCGCTGCCTTGAACAAGAAGTTCTCTGCGTTGAAAACGATGCATGTTGTTTACCTCCCAGTTGCTCCGGAACAGGCTGCAACGTGCGTTAGGCCGCAGCCTGGTCACGGATAGGCGACACAATGGAAGTTCCGCCAAGTGATTCCACCTGGCTGCAAAATGCTCTAGGGGCGGGCCTCCAGCACCATGTTGAACGGCGTCTCCGCGGCGCGACGGAATCGCTTGAAGCCGCCGCTGGTCACCACCTTGCGCAGCCTCGCCTCGCCGGCCTGGGCGCCGAGCCCGAGCCCGACTTCCTGCGACAGGGACGCGGGCGTGCACACGAACGTGGAGGCGGCATAGTAGACGCGTCCGACGGGATTGAGGTTCGCCGCCAGATGATCATGCGCGAACGGCTCGACGATCATCCACGTGCCATCCGGCTTGAGCGACCCGTGGACATGGGCGGCGGCGCCCGCTGGGTCGCCCATGTCGTGAAGGCAATCGAAGAAAGCGACGAGGTCATAGGTGCCGGGATAGGTCTTGGCGGTTGCGACCTCGAAGCGCGTGTTGGCGCCGACGCCGGCCTCCTCGGCGGCCTTGCGGGCGCGCTCGATCGAAGGGGCGTGATAGTCGAAGCCGACGAAGCGCGAATTGGGGAAAGCACGTGCCATGAGCACCGTCGATGCGCCATGACCGCATCCGACGTCCGCGACATCCGCGCCGCGTTCGAGCTTCTCGACAACGCCCTCCAGAGCCGGCAGCCAGGAGTCGATCAGATTGGCATTACAGCCTGGACGGAAAAACCGTTCCGTGCCGCGAAACAGACACGCGCTATGATCGTGCCATGCGACGCCCTTGCCGGACTGGAATGCCTGCCTCACCTTTTCTTCGTCGAGCCACAGCGAGGACAGGACCTCGAATGCGCCAGTCATGAAGGCCGGGCTATCTTCATCGGCAAACACCAGTGCCTGCTCGGCGTTGAGATAGAACGCGTCTTTGGCTTCATCGTACTCAACGTAGCCCGCAGCCGCCTGGCCGGAAAGCCATTCCCTTACGAGGCGTTCCTGGGTGCCGGTGCGTGTCGAAAGTTCGGCGGCCGTCATCTTGCCGCCTTCGCGCAGTGCCTTGAACAGACCGAGCCTGTCTCCCAGCAAGACTCCCGCGCCCGTAGCGATCGCACCGAGATCACCGACCATTTTCCCCAAGAATGCGTCCAACTTTTCCTGACTGGCTTCAGACATCGGAACCTCCCTTTGGGCTGGATCTCCTCAACGCGTTCCGTGACGCCGATCCTAATTCAGATCGGTTCCGGCAGCGGCCAAGCCGCCATAAAGGCTGCTGAAGTTTACTTGGGCGTGAGGGCGGCGGATAATGCCGAATTATCATCGCGGCGATGCAGACGAGACATCGGCGGAGATTGTTATGGAGATGCATGAAATCCGCTATTTCCTGGCGGCCAGCGAGACTCTCAACTTTCATCGCGCGGCGGACCTCGTTCACGTCGGCCAGCCTGCGCTGACGCGGGCCATACAGAAGCTGGAGGCGGAACTTGGCGGCCATCTTTTCCATCGCGAGAAAACCCGCGTCCGGCTCACCGATTTCGGCTGTCTGATGCGGACCCATCTGAACGAAGTCCTGCAGCGTTCGGAGACTGCGAAAAGAACGGCCAGGAGCTTCCTCTCGCTGGAGACCGCGTCGCTGACGCTCGGTGTGATGTGCACCATAGGCCCGCTGCGCTTCATCGGTTTCCTCAATGCCTTTCGAGAGCGCTATCCAGGCATAGAAGTGACCGTGATCGAGGGCGCGGCAAGCCATCTCATAGACCTTCTGACCGAGGGCAAGCTTGACGTCGCCCTGCTGGCAAGGCCCGAACCATTCGACCATGGCCTGAAGGCGGATCCTGTTTACCGGGAGCGCTTCGGTATCGCCTTCTCGACCGGTCATCCTTTCGAGATGCGCAATACGCTTCATCTTGCTGACGTTCGCGGCGAAGCCTATCTCGAGCGCATCAATTGCGAGTATGGCGATCACATAGACGGGCTCTGCCGGAACATCGGCTTCGATATCCGCAGCGCCTTTCGCAGCGAGCGCGAGGATTGGATTCTGGCGATGATCGCCGCGGGCATGGGCGTCTGCTTCATCGCGGAATACTCGGCCAGCCATCCCGGTGTCTGTCACAGGCCCGTCGTCGACCCTGAGATCATACGCGAGGTGTCGCTCGTTTCAGTGACCGACCGCTTGCCTTCACCTGTTGTCTCGGCTTTTGCCGAAGCGGTGAGGGAGCACGACTGGCAAACGGCCCAATAGGAGCTCCGGGTCAAAGCGCAACCGCGTGGCCGGGCCAGGAGCGCAGGTCCCGGTCGGTCTGCCACGCACTTCCGACACGGCATTTCCCCTTCGCGCCAGGTGGCGGCGCACAGCTTGCTCGAAGATTGGCGGGGACCGGGATGCAGCCGGCGCGGCGGATCATTCCCAGCCGGGCGGGGTTCGTCAACCGGGCGAAATGGCGAAACAGGGATCGCCGGCGCCGGCTCACAGCTCCTTTTCGGCCAGTTCGCGGAACGCGTCGGGAACCGACCGCCGTGGCCCCAGCGCCACCGAGGCATAGCCGACCGCCTCCCAGCCGAAACGGTCGCGGATCTTGTCGATGGCGCGGTCGGCGGTCCAGCGTGCGGCACCCTTGCGCGTGCCGGGGCGGCGCCGGTCGTCGTCGAGGCCGAGCGGCAGTTCCAGTTGCAGGCCCGCCTGCTGCTCCAGATGCGAGACGGCGATCGCCAGCAGCGAGATGGTCTTTTCGTGCGGATGATCGACAAGCACCTTGCGCACCAGCGCCTCGGCGATCTCGGCCAGCATAGCGGTCGCCGAAATCGGCTGGTCGAGGGTGATTGAGCGCGTCACCGAGCGCAAATCAGCGAAGCGGACGCGCACCGTCACCGTGCGGCCGGGCCGCGATTTCGCCCGCAGCCGGGTGGCGACCCGGTCGGCCAGATGCAGCAGCGCCGGCACGAAGACATTTTCGGCGGCGGGCTTCCTGCCGAGCGCCGATTGCGCGCCGGCCGAGCGCGCCCGGCGCTGCGTCTCGAGCTTGCGCGGATCGCGGTTCCACGCCAGCGCATTGAGCTTTTCGCCCGCCGCCGGTCCAAGCAGGCGCTCCAATGACCATCCCGGCGTCTTCGCCAGCTCGCCGATGGTGTTGACGCCGATGCCGGCCAGCCGCTGCCTGGTGACCGGGCCGACGCCCCACATCAGCTCGACCGGCAGATCGTGCAGGAACTCAAGCTCATGGCGCGGATCGACCACCACCAGCCCGTCGGGCTTGGCCACTTGCGAGGCGATCTTGGCCAGATGCTTGGTGCGCGCCACGCCGACCGAGATCGGCAGGCCGAGTTCGGCCTTGACGCGGCGGCGGATGGAAGCGGCGATGTCGGCCGGCGGACCGAACAGATGGGTGCAGCCGGCGACGTCGGCGAAGGCCTCGTCGATGGAAATGCGCTCGACCACCGGCGTGAAATCGCCAAGCACTTGAATAGCCGCGTCGCCTAGCCGCTGGTATTCCCTGAAATTGCCGCCGACGAAGATCAGCCGGGGGCAGAGTTCGCGCGCCCGCCGCCCCGGCATGCCGCCGCGCACGCCGAAAGCCCTGGCCTCATAGGAGGCGGCCAGCACCACGCCGCCGCCGACAGCGATCGGCTTGCCGCGGAGCGACGGGTCGAGCAATTGCTCGACCGAGGCATAGAAGGCATCGAGATCCGCGTGGAGGATGTTGGCTTCCATCCGAGCCGTTCGCCCGCGGCGATTGGAACGCCGCATAGTCTTGAGGGGTGGCTGAGCGGAACATACAGAGAACATTGCCCACGCGTTGTCAAGGAGGTCGGGTCAGGAAGTCGCTCCATCGAGGCAAGAATCGTTGGGTGCCTCCAGAGCCTTCGGGCAAGCCACCCCTACCGCCGTCCGCCAATAAACGCCGCCGCTCGCGCGACATGCGTGTCGCGGTGCGTGCGGGCGGCCAGCGCCAGCCATTCACGGCCGATGGCGTCGGCGACCTCCGGTCGACCCTGGCGCAAACTGATTTCGACCTGGCTGGCCAGGATCTCGACCTGGAGCGCGGAATAAGCGTCGGTGTCGCGACCGCAGCGGCGGTGCGCCTCGCCAAGCCACTCCATCGCTTCGGGCAGTGCGTCGTAGGCGGCATAGGTCAGCGCCAGCGCACGCGCCACCGCGCCTTCCCAGCAGGGATCGTTCATCTGGCAGCTCAGCGCAAAGGCTTCTTCCAGCCCTGGCCGCAGCTCCCGCGGGCTCGCCTGCTGGCGGGTTCGGGATTC
>NZ_NWQG01000031.1:0-19089 GCF_002529485.1 Mesorhizobium sanjuanii | reverse complement strand
GGCCGCAGCTCCCGCGGGCTCGCCTGCTGGCGGGTTCGGGATTCGCTCAGCACCGCGACCGGCCATGGCCGGAAGGAAATCCAGCGCTGTTCATCGACCAGCGCCAGGCAATCGCCGAGCCAGCTATCGGCTTCCGGCAGCCGGTCCGCCGCAAGCAGGCCCCAGCCGCCCAGCCCCAGCGCCCAGATCTCGCGGCGGCGGTTGCCGGCGGAGCGGGCGTGCTCCAGGGACAGGGCGTAGTTGTCCAGCCCTTCTTCGATGCGGCCCCAGTCGACCAGGTTGAAGCCGATGACGCCGTGGATGCCGGCGAGCGCATCGCTATCCTCGGCCAATTCGACCGCCTGCGCCAGATAGGCGGCGGCCGTCGGGCGGCGGCCGGCCAGCGCCTCGACATAGCCAAGCTCGCGAAAGCCCGCCGAGGCGACGCCGGCGCTGCCTGAGCGCCGTGCCAGCTCGGTGCTCTGGCGAAGCAGGATCGAGCCCTCGTCGTCATAGCCCCTCACCGAATGAACCAGAGCGGTGCCGAGCTCGAAGGTGGCGGTGGCCGTGAGATGCGGGTCATTGGTCTTCTCGGCGTCGCGGACCGCGCGGCGCAGGCAATCGATGCCTGCATCCGCCGCACCGGCCGAGAGCGCGGCAAGACCGGATTGCACCAGCGACCTGACGAAGGCTTCCGGCGAAATGCCGCCGGGTGGCGAGGCAATGGTGCGGCGAGCCGCACTGCGCAGTGCCGCCGACGGCTTTTCGCCCAGCTCGGCCAGGAACACGGCTTCCGCCGCCTCGACCTGACCGAGTGCGGCGTCATAGCGCCCGGCCAGCGCCAGGCTTTTGACCAGCAGGATATGGGCGCCTTCGTCATACGGGCTGCGCCTGACGCCGAGCTCGGCCAGCCGCGTGGCGCGGCCATGGTCGTCGATGGACATTGCCCGGATGGTCTCTTGCCTGATCCGCGCTTCGACAACGCCGGCAATGCGTTCGCGCTCGACCAGCAGCCAGGTCGAGAATTCCGGGCTGCAGCGGGGCTCCAGGTTGCCCAGGAGCGGGCCGGCCTGCTCGACATCGAAATCATCGCGGTCGAGGTTCCAGACATCGACCTCGATGTCGGCGGCAAAGCGGCACTCGACCGGATCGCCGTTCAGGCATTCCGACGCGTTGAGCGCCTTGCGCAGCGAAGCCAGGCACCAGCGCAGGGAGCCGAGCGGATCGACGGTTTCGGGAAACAGCTCCGCCGCCAGGCTGCGCCGGTCAAGCGGAGCGCGCCCCAGCGCCAGGCGGGCAAGCAGCGCCCAGGCCTGATGGCCGCGCACCGGCTGGCTTTGCCCGGCGGCATCGAGGATCGCCGGTTCGCCAAGGAGTTTGATTTTCCCGCCCACGCTTTTCCACCATCCGACAGCGACCGCCACAGCCTTGCGCGGCGACCGTGGGACGAAGCGTGTGACCGATCGCGCGCGTTTTTTTGTGTCGCGGCGCACCGGGTCCAACGGCGACCGGTTTCAAGGCCCCCGTGGACCCAACAAGTCAACGCAACAAGGTAGCAATGGAGACCGACAATGCCAACATTCATCATCGAACGCGAGATTCCGGGTGCCGACAAACTCAGCCCCGCCGAGCTGAAGGATATCTCGGCGAAGTCCAACGCGGTCGTGGCCGGGCTCGGCGCGCCCTATAAATGGGTGACCTCCTATGTCGCCGGCGACAAGATCTACTGCGTCCACGAAGCGGAGAGCGCCGATGTCGTCGAGCGGCATGCCCGCGAGGGCGGCTTCCCGGCCAACAAGGTGACCGAGATCGCGGCGTTCATCGGACCTGCGACGGCCAGCTGAGGCGCGCCAAACCTTGAGCGGAAAGATCATGCCCAAACAATGAGATAGGGCCTGATCCTTGCAAATTGAATCGGGCAGATCAAATCGAGACATGCGGCAAACGCGGCGCACGCGCCCGTTCCGCCAACACCAACGAATGGAAAGAAAATGACCATCACGCTTTGGACGCGGCGCCTTGCCGCTTCATCCCTGCTTTCGATCGTGGCCACTGCCACCCAGGCCCACGGCGCCAGCCCGCTGGCCGACAAGGTGCGGGCGGCCAACAGCCGCTTCGAGACCGTGTCGGCGGCGACCGCCGAAGGCTATGCGCCGATCCCCTGCGCCAGCGGCCTGACCGGCGGCGCCATGGGCATCCACTATGTCAATGCCACCTATCTCAGGGATGACGCGGTCGATGTCGGCAAGCCGGAAGCGGTGATGTACGAGCCGATGGCCGACGGCACGCTGAAACTGGTGGCGGTCGAATATATCACCTCGAAAGGCCCGGCCTCGCTCGAAGGGCAGCTGTTCAACTTCAACAGCGCACCCAACCGCTACGGTCTCGGCCCGTTCTACGAGCTGCACGTCTGGGCCTGGAAACACAACCCGACCGGCACCTTCGCCGACATGAACCCGAACGTGTCCTGCGACGCGATGAAGGGGATGTAGCCGGCCGTCTCAGGCATCCGCGAGGAAGATCGCACCAGCACCCGGCCTCTCCGCGAGGGAGGCCGGCAGTGGCCGATAAGAGGTTTGAGCCATGACTTTGATCAAGACGAGCGGCGACCACGCCTTCACGCAAAAGCGCATCGCGTCGCCCCTCCGGTGTCTTGCGCTCGCCATGCTGGCGCGAATGATGCGCGGCTGGCGCTCGCGCCGCGACCGCCGTCATCTCGAGGCGATGCCCGATTTCATGCTCAGGGACATCGGCATCAGCCGGTCCGACATCGACTATGTCGCGGCCCATGGCGACACACGCCGCCGCACGGCGCCCGACTTCTAGAACCCAACTTTGGTTCGGGGAGGGGCTTCCGCCTCGGCTCACGCGGCTTCCCGTGCCCAGAGGCGCTGGCCGTAGCGGCGGAAGAAGCGCGCCAGCAGCCGCTGCTGTCTGGCGCGGGTGAGATCGGGCAGGCGCCGCTCCTTTCGCCAGCGCGGCATGTTGCGATAGCAGGCGATGAAGCGGGCGGCATCTTCGATCGCCTCCTGCGCCGACAGCGCCGGACCGATCGCCGCCAGGAACAGGGCCTCGCTCTGCTTCAGCCGGTCGACCACCGCCTTGCGCTGGTCATGGCCCTGCCGGGCCCTGGCTATGCCGTCGAGGCGGATGGCCGCCAACGCGGCCAGCATGGCCGGGCTGTCGCCGGTGTAGCCGCAGTCATGGGCGAATTGGGTGGCGTCCATCGTCACGTCCTCAATGCCGACGGCCGGGCCTGCCGCCCATCGGTGTCGGTGGCGACGGTGGCTTTCATAAATATAAGCATAACTCAAAAAATAGCACAAGCGAAACTTTTATACTGAGTTGAGCGGAACCGACTCGACTCCCGCGGAAAAACCAATAATGATGAGAACAAAACAGGAACACAGGGGCGAAGTGACGATGACATTGCCGGGCAAGGAGGCGACGATCGCCGATGTCGTTTCGATTGCGGTCGAATGCATCGACTGCGGTCGCAACAGATGGTGGAAGCCGGCCGAACTCGGGCGTCACGGGGTGAGCGGACAGACGCCGCTGGCGGCACTTTCGGAGCGCCTTTGCTGCTCGGCCTGCCGCGCCGACGGCCTGCCGGGCAGGGCGGTGTCGATCCAGGCGGCATTCATCGAAGAGCATGAGCGGCGGCGCAGGGAAGCGCAGAGGCGAAACGAGCGCGAGGCGCCGCTGGAGCGAACCAGGCGGGCTTGAAGGGCGCGATCCCTTCTCCCTCTGTGCGCACGCTGGCCCACAGGGGGAGAAGGAAGAGGGCGCACTCAATACCCCAGCAGTTCCTTGAGCGGGATGACGCGGAAGACGCTTTTGATCGCGTAGCGGTTGAAGGTCAGCGTCTTGGGCGGATTGTATTGCTCGACGACCAGCTCGCCGGCGGTGCGCTTGACCAGCTTCTTGACGAAGGCCTTGCCGTTGCGTTCGCCCTCTTCGGGCAGCGTCTCGATCACCACATGGTCGCCGGGCACGGCGTCGCGGCCGCCGCAATAGATCATGTCGCCCGGCTCGTAGCGCGGCACCATCGAGTCGCTGAGCACATGCAGCGCAAACACATTTTGCAGATGCTTTATGCCCGGCGGGCGCTGGACGTAACCGGCCGTCTCGCCGTTGAAGGTGAAGTCGCCATCGTCGCCGCCAACGGCGGCGCCGAAAATCTTGATGTCCATCGGACCGGCGGGCAAGGGGGCGGGATCGGTGACGATCTCGGCGTCGGCGACGTTGTCGGCATCGTCGAGGAAGACGACCTCGCCCTTGCCCAGCGCCACCGGGTCGACGCGCAGGAAGGCGGCGGTCTTCAGCAGGTTCTCGGTCTTGGGCAGGTTGCGGCCGGTTTCCCAATTGCCGACGGCAGCGACATCGGTGTCGTTGTGCTCGGCAATATGGCGCATCACCAGGCCGCGCTGCTTGCGCGCCTTGCGGATCGCCGCTCCGACCTTGATCGACAATGGGGTTTTCGTCATGGCGCCATCTGAAACATAAGATTCGGTTTCGTCCATGCAAGAATGACTTGCATTAATTTTTGAGTTATGCTTATATCCAGCCATGCACAAGCCGCATCGCCACTTTTCATTTTCGCATCCGTCCCGGCTGTCCTCCTCCCCGGCCGGGACGAAGCCCGAGGCTGACGCCTCGGATCCGGCGCCGTCTCCCCCGGCGACCGGAACGGCCGGAGGCCTCGCGCCTCCGGCCACGAATTTCGGCGACAAACGGGCCGGTTCGCCTGTGCGCGGTGCGGGGAGCAAATCGTGCATCCGTACCGAGGACGGCACCGTCATTGTCCTGGACCGGCGGACGGGCAGGGCGATGTCCGGCGCCAGCCGCGATGCGGCCGAGGCGAAGCTTGGCCGCATCGCCGGCCAAGCCAGCACCGCACCGCCGACCGAGCGCTGACCGCCTCCGGTCGGCGCCTCTGACGGCCTCTAGCCGGATCTGAACAACCAAAACCTTTCGAGCGTCTCCCGGCGTGGCCGGAGGCTGTCCAACACGCTGCACGGATCAAGACAATGGCCTCCTATACCGACACCGAACTGGAAGCGATCGCCCGCTGGCTGAAGGACGGGCTGTCGGCCTCGAACATATCCGACCGGCTGAGCGCCCTGCGCGGCAGTGCGGTTTCGCGCAATGCCGTTGTCGGCATCGTCCACCGCGACGCCTCGCTAAGTGCCATCGGCTTTGCCAATCCCGGCGGCGGCAGGTCCGGCGGGCGGCCGAGAAAGAACGCGGCAAAGCCGGGCCAGTCGGCAAAGCAAGCCAGGCCCGGAGGGCAAGCGAAGTTGCCGGGGCAAGCAAAGCTGCCGGGGCAAGCGGAACTGCCCGAACAGTGCGGGCTTACAGCGGTCAGGCCGTTGAAGCCGGCAAGCCACGTCAAGTCGGTTCGCTTGGCGCCGCCGGTTTGGTTGCCGCAGCGCTCCGGACGGGACCATCCGGTGCAGAAGAGCGGGGCCGTCAAGCCGCCGACGCCGCACCCCGCCGGGCCCCAACCGCATGTCGCGGCCATGCGTTTCATCGATTGTCTGTTCAACCGCTGCCGCGCGCCGCTCGACCTGACGCTGGAGGAAGACCCCGAAAACGACGCACCCGGCGCCCGGCCGGGAGCCGAGATGCTGTGCTGCGGCCTGCGCACGCGGGCGCTGAAGAGCTACTGCGCCCACCACGCGGCGCGTTTTTACGACCGCCGCCGCACGGCGCTGGCGGATGCCGCCGCCAAGGCCTGAACCAAACCCAGGAGGACGAACCCCATGAGCAAGAAGACCGCCAGGAACACCAGGCCCAAGGCGCCGAAACTGCCCAAAGCTGAGGCCGAACAGGTGCGCATCCGCAAGGAGATCGGCCATGATTTCGCGCTGAAGGACGACAGGTTCGGCCGCAAGCGGCTCGCCACCGGTACGGCCGAGGCGCGGCGCGTCTACGAGGTGTCCAATGACGGCCATACCTCGACCGGCGGCATCGTGCGGGTGCGCACTATCGACCCGCTCACCGGCATCACCTCGCTGTCTCACCAGCAGCGCGAGGCTGGCCTGCGCTACCGCGAGGATTTCCGCGTCTCGCAGCAGGATGGCGTCAAGCCGATGACCTGGACCGAGCGCGTCGATGGCGGCCGCAAGGACGGGGGCGTCGCCGACCGCATCCTCTCAGCCGGTCGCGCCCACGCCAGTGCCGGCAAGACGCTGGCGCACTGGGAGGTGGCCGGTGTGGTGCAGAGGGTTTGCTGCCTAGGCGAATCGGTGAAAAGCGTGGCCGAGCAGACCGGCGAGGGCAGGGATGTGGTGACGAAGCTGCTGAAGGTCGGGCTGGATTTGTTGGCGGTGCATTACGGGATGATGCTGGGGAGAAGGGTGGGGTGAGAGGAGCTATCCCGCCAGCGATCGCGCCCGGCGGCGGATGGCCTGCAAACAAAAAGGCGACGCCGGAGCGCAGCCCTTATCTGGTGCAGACTGGCTGCTTGTTGGAACCCTCTTTGCGCCCCGCCACCTTGAATGCGGCGCGCTTCGAGCAAGATCGCAAACACGTCGAAGTCGACATGGCTGAGTAGAAGGTATGGCGGACGATCGAGGAGACGGCGGCCATATGCGCTCACCTCGAAAAATATTAAACGTACCCCCAAAAAAATAGTTGCGATTTATTTTTTGGGGGTACATAAAATATATGAGGAAGCCATCGTCCTTCACATTTGACCCCGCCAAGAATGCTCGCAACCTGGCTGATCGCGGCATCGACTTTTCCGTCGCCAGCCAGTTCGAGTTCGCGGCCGCGCTTATCGCCGTTGACGACAGGAAGGACTATGGCGAGGTCCGTGAAGTGGCCATCGGCTTCATCGGCCAGCGGATGCATGTGCTGGTCTTCACCATTCGCGGCGATGCCTGCCACGTCATTTCGCTGCGCAAAGCCAACAGTAGGGAGATCAAGGCCTATGTCGAAAAGATATGATGTGAAGAAAAAGACCGCGCCTGCCATGGCATATGCGCAGAAGCTGAATGCGTTTCCCGACAAGCGGGAGACGGCGCGCCAGCGAGCCCAGGCTGCGCTGGAGGCGCTAACGGATGAAGAGGACGTGGCCATCACGAAGGATGCCCTCGCCGATCCCGACAATCCACCGGCGGATGACCTGTTCCGGCGACGTGGCCGTCCACGATTGGAGTATCCCAAGGAGGCCGTTAAGCTGCGAATAGATGCTGACGTGCTCGAACACTTCCGCGCCGATGGCCAGGGCTGGCAGACGCGTATGAACGACGCGCTGCGCAAGGTCGCGGGTTTAAAATGAGGGGCGGCGACGTGAGCGATCATTCCGCCGCCTCGGAACGGATCGAACACCGTTTCCCAGCATGTGGTCCAGCGGCAACAGGCGATTGGGCTCGTGGCGAGACGGCCGGCCTCTAATCCTTCGCCCGCTCCACATACGCCCCGTCCGCCGTCATCACCACAACCCGCGTGCCGGCTGAGATGTGCGGCGGCACGGCGGTGCGGACGCCGTTGGAGAGCAGCGCTGGCTTGTAGGAGGAGGAAGCCGTCTGGCCCTTGGTCACCGGCTCGGTCTCGACCACTTCGAAAGTGGCCCGCTGCGGCAGCACCAGCGAGATGGCGATGCCATTGTGCTGCGAGACCTGCACCGCCATGCCTTCGGAGAGATAGGGCGCCATGTCGCCGACCACGCTTTCGGGCACCGCCACCTGGTCGTAGGTTTCCGGGTTCATGAAATGGAAGCCTTCGGCGTCATGATAGAGGAAGGTGTGCTCGCGCTCCTCAACATAGGCGCGCTCGACCTGCTCGGTGGTGCGATAGCGCTCCGAAACCTTCACCCCGTCGGCTATGCGGCGCATGTCGAGTTGGGTCACCGGCGTGCCCTTGCCAGGGTGGATGTTTTCGGCAAAGAGGATCACGTAAAGCTTGCCGTCCTTATCGACGACGTTGCCTTTGCGTAGGGAACTGGCGATGACCTTCACCACGATTTTCAATCCTGCACTGGTTGGTTGGCCTTGCCGGCCTGAAACGGTTGATCGGCGCAAATCGGCCGCGCGAGCCGTCGCCCTAGCGCATCTTGGCCTGAACCGCCAGCCTTCTGTGCAATTCCGGTTCGCATGACCGGCGCTTCGCCCTGGTGGACGCCGCACGTCCATGCCGATCGCCGGCCGCGGCTGATCCTGCGCAACCGCATTGCCGCGGCCTTTCGCGACTGGTTCGCGCGGCGCGATTTCATCGAGGTGGAGGCCGCGGCCCTGCAGGTCTCGCCCGGCAATGAGGCGCATCTGTCGGCCTTCGCCACCGAGGCGATCGGGCCGGATGGCGCCCGCCAGCCGCTCTATCTCCACACCTCGCCGGAATTCGCCTGCAAGAAGCTGCTCGCCGCCGGCGAGAAGCGGCTGTTCAGCCTCGGCGCCGTCTACCGCAACCGCGAGCGCGGGCCTCTGCACCATCCGTCCTTCACCATGCTCGAATGGTACCGGGCCGAGGAAACCTATGAGAGCCTGATGCAGGATTGCGCCGGGCTGGTCGCTCTTGCCGCGGAGCAGGCGGGCGCCAGGCGTTTTGCCTTTCGCGGCCGCGAGGCCGATCCGTTCGCCGAGCCGGAACGGTTGAGCGTAGCTGAGGCTTTTACGCACTATGCCGGCATCGACCTCTTGGCCACGGTGGGGGCGGACGGCGGCACCAATCGCGAGGCGCTGCATGCGGCACTGGTCGAGGCGGGCTTGCGCACGGCGCCCGATGACAATTGGGCCGATCTGTTCAGCCGGGTGATGGTGGAAAAGATCGAGCCGATGCTGGGGCAGGGGCGGGCCACCATCCTCCACGGCTACCCGATCTCCGAGGCAGCCCTTGCCCGGCCGAGCGGGGAGGACGCAAGGATCGCCGAGCGCTTCGAGCTCTATTGCTGCGGGGTGGAACTCGCCAACGCCTTCGGGGAACTGACCGACGCCGCCGAACAGCGCCGGCGTTTTGAGATCGAGATGGACGAGAAGCAGCGCATCTATGGCGAGCGCTATCCGCTCGACGAGGATTTCCTCGCGGCCCTGGCCATCATGCCGCAAGCCAGCGGTTCGGCACTCGGCTTCGACCGGCTGGTGATGCTGGCGACGGGGGCGGGCAAGGTGGAGGATGTGATGTGGACGCCGGTGGCGGGGTGAAAAATGTCGGGCAATTGAGGGCAGTGCTCTACGGCGCCCCCCTCTGTCCCGCCAGCCTTGCCATGCTTTCCAGCGCCATCTCGCCGCCCGCAGCCCTACCGTCCCATCAGCAGCCCGACGATGAGCCGCTGCATGTTGCCGCCCTGGCCGAATTCGACGCGGTCGAAGTCGCGGCTTGCCTGGCGCTGGGCCTGGGAGAGTTCGGAGAGCCGGCTGGTCAGCTCGGTCCTGATCTTCTTGCAGCCGGGGTCTGCGGCCACGGTCAGCCCGACGCTCACGGCTTCGATCTGGCGCACCATGTCGGCGATTGCGGCGCCATGCACCTTTTCATGGGCGGCGATGCCGGCGGAAAAAACCTCCCAGCTTTTCCGGACTGCGGCCGGCAGCGGCTTTGACGGCTTGGGCAAGGTGTAGGTGATGATCAGCTTCGGCCGCGCCGAGGCCAGCACGCAGGCATCGCCTTGCGGCTGATAATCCCTGACCCAGGTCAGCTTGAAATTGGTATGCGCGATGACGCGGTGCTTGCTCTTGCCGATCGTAGGGCCGCGCTCGCCTATCGAGGCATAGAGTTCTGGTCCGGTCTGCCCCGAGATGGCGTAGGTCTCGACCTGTTCGACCGGCTTCCATTGTGCCGTCTGCGCCTGGGCAACCGGCGGCGCCAGCAGACAGGCCGCAAGCAGATATCTGAGAGGCTTCATGCGAATTTCCAGGCCACAACGGGAAGTCGGCCTAGCAGGGATCGTCAATTCGGTGAAGTGCGTGCCGGCAGATTTCGGTTTGCTGCCTGGTCCGGCACGGAAAATGGCGGGCCTTTGCCCCGCCATTTTCCGTCCGGCAATTCGGCAAGCAGAGGTCAGTTCGCGCCGCCGAGCCTCTGGCCGATCCGCTCACGCCGCCGCCAACTTCGCTCCGCTTATTGCCAGCCGCGCCATCAGGCCCAGATTCCATGTGTTGCCAGTTTGCAGGATGCCGGTTCCCGGCACTGTCCCGTGGAGGTGACCCACATGGAGGTGAGCATGACACGCGACGACATCATTTCGGTGCTGGGGCCGGTCGACGAGGCCGTCATCGCCGACATCGTCTCAACCGGCGCGACGATCGAGGAACTGCGCGAGGCTTTTGCCTGGATCGGGGCCGACGAGGCGCTGGTGAACGAAGGCCGACAACTGCCGTCGGCAAGGGTGGCGGCGCTGATCGAGCTGCTCGAGACGCCGGACGACGAAGACCTGTCCTAGCGAAGGCGGGCCGTAGCGGAGGCGGGCGCCTGCGTCACTTTACGGTAGCTGTCACCATGTTGGAGAACAGCGCGCGCTCGAGAGGCCGCTCCAGCGTCTGCGCAAAGGGCGTCGCCAAATGATGGCGGTCGCGATAGGCGAGCTTGCCGCCGATGAGGACATGGCAGGTCTCGGCGTCGCAGAACTGGTCGGTCATGTCGACATAAATGGCGTTCGGTATCGAGCGCACGATGTCGCGCTCCACCGCGGCGGCCGCGTCGTTGACGGCGTAGGCCCGCGTCTGGTCGCACAGCGACGGTGTCTGCCCCCGCCACAGGGCGCGGGCCACGCAGGTGTCGACCGGCTCGTCGTTGAAGGGCACGTCGCGGATGAAGGCGACCTTCAGCCCGGCCCGGCTGAACGCCTCGATTGTGGCGCGCAAGCCGGCGCGCCATTCCGCATCCTGGCTGGCGGATACTTTGGCATCGGGCGACATCTTGCGCGAGCTGGCCAGCGCGATCTCCGAGATCACCACCAGGCTCGGCCGCGCGGCGATGATCTCCTTGATCGACTGCGCGCGCCATTGGTCGCACTCGGTGTAGTCGCGCTTCAGCTTGGTGACCCAGATCGTCAACCGAGAGGCCCGGCAGGAGGATTTGAGCCAGGTGAGGACCCGGTAGTTGTGCTTTTCAGCCGCCTCGATCAGCGGCGTCGACCAGTGGTCGGCATGTGAATCGCCGAACAGTGCGATCGAACCTTCGGCGTTTTTGGCGCCGAACACGCAGTGTTTTGGCGTGACATCCTCGAAGCCGATAATGCAGCCCCCGGCGCGCGCCGTGGAGGGCAGTGCGGCGCTTTCGGCGATGATGCGCTGTTCGGGGGCGATATCGTGCACGGCTAGGCGCGCGTTGGCGTAAGCGGCTGCGACGCCGGTGCCGGTCAGGAGGACGGCCGGCACCAGCGCCCGCGCCGCATTGGCCATCAGCCAGCCATTGCGGCGGATCGGGTTCTCGATGAAATTATAGGTGAAGATCGACAGCGCCAGCGTCAGCGCCAGGCAGCCGAGCCGATCGGCAAGCGACAGGTCGGGAACCAGCATCGCGGCATAGACGATGACCGGCCAGTGCCAGAGATAGAGCGAATAGGAAAGCTTTCCCAGCCATTGCAAGGGCGGAAGCGACAGCACGGCGCTTGGCCCGCTTTGCGTAGTGCCGGAGCCGCTCAGCAGCAACAGCACCGCGCCGGCCACAGGCACCAAGGCCATCACGCCGGGGAAGGGGGCGTCCTCGCTGAAGGTCAGATAGGCGCCGGCGATCAGCGCCAGGCCAAGCCATGCGCATGCCGCGCCAAGTTGCGGGCGCTGCCGCCAGAATCCTGCCGGCGCCATCGTCGCCAGGCCGCCGGCCGCGAATTCCCAGGCCCTGAGCGGCGAGAAATAGAAGGCCCAGGGCTGTGATATTTCCGTCAGCCAGGCGCAGACGGCGAACGACACCACACCGGCGATGCCGATCACCAGGATCGCCGCGCGCCTGCCCGGGCGCAGCCAAGCGGCAAGCAGCAGCAGCGCCGGCCATGCGAGATAGAACTGCTCCTCGACCGAGAGTGACCAGAAGTGGATGAAGGGGTTGTTCGCCGCATCCGGGGCGAAATAGTCGAACGACCAGCGGATCAGCCAGAAATTGATCGCATAGGCCGACGCGAACATGGCGCCTTTCGAATAGAGCGACTGTTCCTCCGGCGCCAGGATGAAATAGCCGGCGACGAGCGTGACCAGGATGACGAACAGCGAGGCCGGCAGCAGCCGCCTGGCGCGCCGGGCATAGAAGCGCCACAGGTCCAGCCTGCCGGTGTCGTCGATTTCGCGCAGCAACTGACCGGTGATCAGGTAGCCGGAGATAACGAAGAAGATGTCGACGCCGGTGAAGCCGCCGGGCAGATCCGACAGGCCGAAATGGAACGCGATGACGCCCGACACCGCGAGCGCCCGCAGCCCCTCGATATCAGGCCGGAACGATGCTGACACGACGAACCCCCGTGTTGGTCGTTGACGGCCCACCCGACGCGAAACCTCGACGCGATGTGTCGATATTGCAATGCAACAAATCTAACGCAGTGCAACATAAGGAGAAGATTGGCGGGTAGAGGCAGCGGCAAATGGCCCAGAGGTCGGCGCTGCTGCCCGGTTTGTATTGCTGCTGGCCGTTTTTTGCGCGCCAAGCGCCACCTCGCCCGACTTGCGGGCTTGTATGTTCATCCAGCCTTTTAGAGGAGCCTGACACTCACGCGCCGGGCTCCCCCCTTGGTCCGCACCATCACGCGTGCGCGTGCGGGTGACGGTAGTCCCAGACTGCCCAGGCCGAAGCGGCGACAACCAGCACGCCGAGGACCACATGGGTCCCCATTGCATTGGCGCTCGCGGCGAAGCCGAGCAACCAGGGCGAGACGATCAGCCAGAGCCCTACAACAAGGTTCAGCCACTCTTCCCACTCGGCGAACGCCGAGAGCGCGGCGAGCGCCAGGGCACCCAGCACAATGCCGGAAATCCAGGCGTTCCACGCAGGACTGGCTTCCGTGACGAAGCCGATGATCCAGGGTGAGATGAAGAGGCAGATCGCAAGGACCAGATTGATCCAATCCTGGGCCTTCTTTCCTTCCATCAGGTTTGCCATGACAACCTCCACAGATGAAGCTTGAACAAAGCACGATATTCGCGTGCAAATGCACGCTTAACTATCGATGTAATTACGCTTCAACCGGCCTTCAAGAAGGTGCCCCCGGCGTCGACAAAGCCCAAGCGAATCGGGCCAAAAACTTACGCGATCACGCCTTTTTCAGGAACTCGGTTTTCAGCACCAGGCCTTTCACCTGCCTGGTGCTGCACTCGATCTCGCCGGGATTGCCATTGAGACGGATGTTCTTCACCAGCGTGCCGCGCTTGATCGTCTCCGATGTGCCCTTGACCTTCAAATCCTTGATCAGGGTCACGGAATCGCCCTCGTTCAACGGAGTGCCGTTGCTGTCTCTTACGATCGTGTCCGTCATATCGGGTCTTTCATCGGGCCGGTGGGGGTGCCGGGACCGGCCCTATCTCGCGGATGGCGTAAGGTCAAGCGGACCGCCGCCAGTGCGAAGGCAGGGCATTCGCGTTGCCGATGTCCGGGGCATCGGCTATTGACGGCAGCCGATGCCGGCGCAGCTCAAAGGGAGCCCGACCATGACAGACAAGACCATCCTCAAATTCGGCGCCGTCGAAAACGCCGAGGCCGGCGACCTCGCTGGCTGGGTCGTGGTCGACGGCAGCCCGACCATGAAGACCGCCGTCCAGCACACCACCGAAGACGGCAAGGTCATGTCGGGAACCTGGCAGGCCACCCCCGGCACCTATCACGCGACCTATACCGATTACGAATTCGTGCACATGATCTCGGGCCGCATCGTCATCACGCCCGATGGCGGCACGCCCGTCGAAGTCGGCCCTGGCGATGCCTTCGTGGTCGAAGCCGATTTCAGGGGAACGTGGAAGATCGTCGAGCCGGTAACCAAGCACTTCGTCGTCAGGGTCGGCTGATACCGAGGTGCGCGAACGAGCACTCCGATCGCGGCCCAGCCACGACGTGTTCGACCGTCATTGGCTGCGCCAGTCGGACTAAGCCTGACCTCGTCTTCTGCTTTCGCGGAACCGATCAGTACGTCAGTTGTTGTGTCCGGCGACCGAGCGCCCGTCTGGCCGCCAGGCGCCCGCCCTTGCCTCTCGCGTCTTCGAACTCGCCGGCGCGAAGAAGCGAAAGTTGCACGCCGGCTCAACATGCCTGATCATGGCTGTGGCAGGGGAGGTATCAAGTGGCGGCCAATCGTCGAAACGGTATGCAGCCGGCCGAGCCCGGGCTGATGGGCATTGTTTCTTCTGCCAGAACCATTCCGCGCATGTCGTTGCCCACCATCGCGACTGTTGTGGCGGCGGTTGCGGCTCTCTATTTCGGGCGCGAGGTTTTTCTGCCGATCGCAATCGCCCTGCTGCTTACCTTCGCGCTCGCGCCCATGGTTTCCGGACTCAAGCGAGTCGGCGTTCCACGTCTCCCGGCCGTCATCGCCAGCGTGCTGGGTGCCTTCACGATCCTTGCGTTGTTCTCTTTCATTGTCGCCACGCAGGTCAGCGAACTGGCCCAGAACATCCCGCTCTACCAGTCGAATATCCTGACCAAGGTCAGGTCCCTGAAGGAAACCGGCGTCGGTGGCGGCATCGTTGCCAGACTGAGCGGGGTGATCGAACGCGTTGGCCAGGAACTCGACAGGCAGGAAGCCTCACAACCCACCGCGGATGAGCCCGAGCGCGTGCCGGTGCCTGTCGAGATTGTCGCGCGTGAAAGACCGCTCCAGGTCCTCCAGAACCTGATCGGCCCGCTGATCAGCCCGCTGGCGTCGGCCGGCCTGATCATCGTCGTCGTCATCTTCATGCTACTCGAGCGCGAGGACCTGCGTGATCGTTTCATACGCCTCGTCGGGTATGGCGATCTTCATCGAACCACCGAGGCGCTCCAGGATGCCGGCAAGCGGGTCGGCAGATACCTGCTCATGCAATTGGTTGTGAACATGGTCTATGCCGTGCCGATTGCGTTCGGGCTTTGGGTTCTGGGCATACCCAACGCACTGCTGTGGGGATTGCTGGCGCTTGCACTGCGATTCGTTCCCTATATCGGCCCGGTCATTGGCGCGTTGCTGCCTTTGTTCCTGGCGCTGGCCGTGGCGCCGGGCTGGTCGCTTGTGCTGTGGACCGCCGGGCTGTTCGTGGTCATGGAAATGATCACCGGCAACGTCGTCGAACCTTGGCTCTACGGCTCGCGCACCGGACTTTCACCTTTGGCCATCATTGTCGCGGCGATCTTCTGGACCTGGCTCTGGGGTCCGCTGGGCCTGGTTCTGTCGACGCCGCTCACGGTCTGTCTCGTCGTGCTCGGCAGGCACGTGCCGCAGTTCGAATTCCTCGACGTCCTGTTCGGCAACGAACCCGTTCTCGAACCGCATGCCCGGCTTTACCAGCGCCTGCTGGCCGGCGACCCCGATGAAGCCACGGATCATGCCGAGGAGATTCTGGAAGAAAAATATCTGGTCGAATTCTACGACAAGGTCGCCATTCCGGCACTTCTGCTCGGTGAACAGGACCGCATGCGGGGTGTGATGGGCGAAGAGCAAAGACGGCAGGTGGCGGCCAGTGCGCAGACGCTGGTGGCGAACCTGGACGACAGCGCACAGGAAGAAGCAGAGGAGGAAGACCCGGCTGCCGCCGAGGAAGCCGGCTCACGCAAGGACAAGGAGGCTCAGGAAGGCGAGGACGACATCGAGTTGCCCGATGGCACGGACATGGCGGTGCTGTGTGCCGGCGGACGCGGCGAACTCGATGATGCCGCCGCCGCCATGCTGGCGCAGGTGCTGGAAGTCCAGGGCGCAACGATATCGAAGGCGAGCTTTGCCGACATGGATCCGGCGAGCATTCGCCGGCTCGAACTCGACGCTGTCGACACCGTCGTGGTCGGATTCCTGAACCGCGACTCCGTCAAACACGCCCGTTTCCTGGTCCGCCGGCTGAAACGTGTCAAAACGGCGCTGCGGGTCGGCATCGTATTCTGGCCGGAGGCCGGTGGCGGCGACAAGGAGACAGCCGCCAAATTGGCCAACGACATCAATGCCGATTTTGTTGCGCATGGCATGGTCGATGCCGTGCGGGGCGCGTTGTCGAGCGATCCGCCGGTTGCCCTGAAGGCCGTTGCTGCCAAGCGCCGCATTCGCCGCCGGCCGCCCGCCGCCAAGAAAGCGCCGCCTGCTGCTGCAAGTAAGGCTGTCGGTCGCTCTCACGTCCAGAAGTAGCGCACCGTGTGGAAGAACACCGGGGCGGCGAAGACCAGGCTGTCGGCGCGGTCCATCATGCCGCCGTGACCCTCGATCAGATGGCCCCAGTCCTTCACTCCCTGGTCGCGTTTGATGGCCGAGGCGACCAGCCCGCCGAGGAAGCCCATCAGGCAGGCGATGAAGGCGACACCCGCCGCCTGCAGCGGCGAAAACGGCGTCAGGAACGACAGCAGCGCGCCAAGCAGGCTCGACGCCGCCAACCCGCCGATCAGCCCTTCCCAGGTCTTTGACGGCGAGACGGCCGGCGACAACAGATGTCTGCCGAACAGCTTGCCGAAGATATATTGCAACACGTCGCTGCCTTGCACGGTGATGATCAGGAAGGCGATCAGCAACAGGTTGCGGCCTTCGAAGCCGGGAACCTCCAGCGTCAGCAGCGCCGGCACATGGCTGACGCAATAGACCGAGATCATGACCGCCCATTGCTGCGCCGAGACGCGTTCGAGAAAGCGCTCGGTGTCGCCATGCAGCGCGGTGATGGCCGGCATCAGCAGGAAGCAATAGACCGGAATGAAGATGGTGAAGAGGCCGTACCAGGCGGTCCACACCAGCCAGTACTGGAACGGGATGATGATGCCGAACATGCCAAGCAGCACCCAGTGATCGCTGCGCCGGTTGTGCGTCAGCGTCACGAATTCGCGCAAGGCGGCAAACGAGATCAGCGCGAACAGGATGGTCATTGCGCGGCGGCCCAGGAACATGGCGACGGTGATGGCCAGGACCATCACCCACCAGGCATTGATGCGCTGGTTGAGGTTGACCAGCGTTGAGGAGAGCGGCTTCGGCGCGCGCCACGACAGGATGCCGGCGATCAGGTTCGCGATGGTCAGCACGGCCGTGAGGCCGATGACCAGGATCAGGGTTTCGCGCATCGGCATGTTGGCTAGTCGTCTCCTGGCGCGTCGTGAGGGATATCGGATCGCGTCCGATGCTCCAAGCTCTTCTGGTCGCGTGATGTCTTTCGGACAACCGGCTTTTCCGCACCGTGCCTCGGCGGGCGGGGGTTCAGCGCAAGCAGCGTCTGGCGGGCGCGGTCGAGAAAGGCGCGGCGTTCCTCGCCAGGCGCGATGGCCAATGGCGCACCGAAGACGACACGGCAAAGCAGCGGCACCGGCACGAACTGGCCCTTGGGCAGCACGCGCGACATGTTCTCGATCCAGCAGGGGATGAGTTCGACATCGGGCCGCGCCATCGACAGATTGTAGAGGCCGGAGCGAAACGGCAGCAGGGCTTCGTCGGTCATGTTGCGCGTGCCTTCGGGGAAGATGATCAGCGAATGGCCTTCGTCGAGCACCGACAGCATGATCGAGATCGGGTTCTGCGTCTCGTCAGTCCACTGCCGGTGGATGAGCACGGAGGACAGCATATCCTGCGCGATAAAGCGGCGCAGCCGCGACCTGCCCCAATATTCGGCTGCGGCGACGGCATGGGTGCGGGCGCGCTGCTTCTCGCTGAGGCAGGCCGACAACAGGATGAAATCGCCGTGGCTGGCATGGTTGGCGAAGTAGATGCGCTGCCGGTCCGACGGCTCGGTGCCGCTCCAGATCGGCCTGACGCCGGTGACCGCCCAGGCGAGCGCCGACAGGCCGACCGAGGTCATGGTCTGCAGCAAGGTGAAGGTGTTGGCGCGGATGTGAAGCATCGTCATCGACGGATTCAAATAAATGCCGCGACGAGCGACGCCGCAGCGAACAGGCAAAAGGCGGTACGCTGCTTCATCAGCAGGCGGCGCGCGCCCGCCATGCGTTCATCCAGCGAGCGGGTCGCGGTAGGGATGGGCTTCAGGCGCATGCGCGCCAGCACATCGTCGACCGCGGCACCGCCGGCTGCTTCGCCGTCATGGCTCGCCATCAGCCGGAACAGCAGGGCGTCGAACAGAATAAGTGTCGAGAAGGCGAGAGTGGCCAGGGCACTGGCGGCAGCCACGAACCAGGCCCCCGCCGACAGCGGCGTCGCCTGCGGCCCCGCCGTCAGCCCGATGACAGGCGTCACCAGCACGCAAGCCGCGATCAGCAGAATCGGCCATGCCGCCTGCACCATCAGCCCGGCGGCGAATGCGCCTGCTTTGTCCTGAAAGGCCTCATTGTTCATGCCGCCTCGTCCGCTCCGATATGAAGATGCACGGGCCGGCCCGCCGCAGCGAGCTTTTTGCGCGCCTGTGCTGGTGTCGGTGCCCGGCCGGTGGCGACCAGCCATGCGGCGACGACGCCGGCGCTGCGCTGGAAGCCGAGCGCGCAGCAGACCAGCACGGTGCCTTGGCCGCGCGCGTCCTCGATCGCTGCCACTGCCTCAGCGAGCCGTTCCTGCGGCGGCGGCAGGAGGTCTAGCATGGGAAGGCTGGTCCAGCGGCGGGTGGTGCCGCGCGGCCTTTCCAATTCGCCCGCAAGGTCGATCACCGTGCCGAAGGCGTCAGCTTCGGCCGCTGTCGGAAAGCGGCCGAGTGAGACACCGTCGACCACCGCGATCTCAGGCGCAAGCTTGCGGGTCCATGCCCATATGTTGATCCTGGCGCCGAGCCGGTATGGCCAAAGCAGGATGCGGCTCGCCAGCGAAACGCTGCCGTCGGCGGCTTTCTGGAACACTTTGGCGCCGGCCCCGGCATAGGCGAAGGCGACGATGGCCAACGCCAGCGCCGGCCACAACAGGACGAGCCACAGCGCCGAGACGAAGGCGCCCGCAGCCGCACCTGCCAGCGCCAGCACCGCGCCCAGCGCATAAAACCGCGCCAGCCACCTGGCCTTCGCATCGGCGGTCAGCCGAAAGCCGGCGAACGGCAATTCGCCCTTGGCCGGAAACAGCCAGAGCGCAAAAAACCCGAGCAGCGCGCCGGTCGGGATGTCGATGAA
>NZ_NWQG01000030.1:0-75908 GCF_002529485.1 Mesorhizobium sanjuanii | reverse complement strand
GGTCATAAATACGTTTCCCATCAAATTCTCTTGGTGCAATGAAAAACCTGGGCTAAAAATGTCATGGGAGTTTGCCATTGATGATAAGCATTCAAAAAAGCAATCCGCCTATGTGAGTATGACAAGCCGAGACGGGGAAATTACAATTTTAAGTAATAATTCATGAACAATATCTTCAACACATTTACAACGCGAAGATGGTTCATCGAATTGTTTGTTTGGTATATATTGTGGATTTGGCCAAATTTGCAAATCTCACAGAGCAATTATTGCACAGGTTGTTGCCTATATTAGGCGGAGTGAAATTGATTTTAAGCACGAAAATCAAATTTGGCCTGGCGCGGCTGGCCACCAAAAATTCCTGAATATACTCAGCGAGATTGAAGGGTCATTTTGTTATATGCTGCGACCGCCAAAGGGTTGAAAAAATGGTTGTGCGGGGCCAGCGCGTGGGTTTGGGCGAATACGAAAACCCCCTTCGGTGGCTTTTCGGTCCGAGTGTCCATCAACTTGCGGATCATCTAAAAAGCATCGATGAAACATGCAGTACCAAGACCAGAAGGCACCTAGCTGGGATGCGATAGATGTTTGTTGAGCGTTTCATCTTGGCAATTGTAACGGCCCTCACTCCGTGCGCAGTGGCGGCCCAAGGGCTGGGCGAATATGATGGACCCTTAGGGATAACCAATTCGAACCCGGGCGCGGGTGCCGGCGCTCCAGGTCATGGGACCAGATCAATGCCAATGCCTCCTGTGGAACCCCCAAAAGCAAACATGTTGGGTAGTCGGTTGGGGAACGTCTGTATTACTCCTCTTGGGCCAGTGGGACCAAGTCCCGCAGCGCCCGTCGGCACGCCATGTACCACTCCCGGCGGTGACGGCGGCGTAATAGGGTTAGGCAATTAATAAGGCTAATGGTGGTACGAAGACGTTTCGTTCTCTCAGCGGCGCGAAGCATCTTGTAGAATACTTTCTGTTGGGGGATGATCGACAGCACTCTGCGCTCGGCAGCACTGCGGGGCTGAGGGATTGTTGGGGTTCGTACCAAGGGCCCAATGCCGTCTCTTCCCAAGCAGCAGCGAAAAAGTTAGTCTGCAAGCTGCTGAAAGGAAGGCGAGCGGACTTGTTCAAGCTTCGCATGTTCTGCGTGTTTTTGTTGCTTGCGCTGGCTGGCCTGTGGGGGCAGGCCAATGGTCAGCAGACAATCGCGGAGGATCTGGCCGCACGACAAACAATGGCAATTCGGTCTGCCGGCAGATTTGCGCTCGTCATCGGCAACTCGGACTATCAGCATGCCCCGTCACTTCCAAATGGCAAGAAAGATGCCGCTGCCATTGCTAGGGCGCTACAAAATCTAGGCTTTGGCGTTTCGCTCATTCTTAACGTCAGCCATGAGGCGATGCGCGAGGCTATCGAGCGGTTCAGCCGTGGCTTGCGGCCGGGTTATGTGTCGCTGTTCTACTATGCCGGTCACGGCCTGCAGGCGAATGGCACAAACTATCTCATCCCCGTGGACGCGGCCCTAAACCGCCCGTCGGATCTAGCCATTGAAGGACAGCGTCTCGACGATGTCATTGACGCGATCACTGTTGAAAACAACACGGCAATTCTTCTCCTTGACGCCTGCCGCAACAATCCTTTTACACAAACTCTGTCGCTCTCAAAAAAGAGTCGCGCCATCAATGTCGGGCTCGGTCTGGCGCCAGTCGATGCTGGAAGAGGGGTGTATATTGGTTTTGCAACGCAACCAGGCAACGTCGCGCTCGACGGAGATGGCGACCACAGCCCTTTTGCTGCCGCGCTCTTAAAGCATATCGCAACATCGGAAATCGATATTGAGATTTTAATGCGACGGGTTCGAGCGGACGTTATGGAGGCGACCGAACAGCAGCAGGTGCCTTGGAGCAACTCGTCGCTGATTGAGCCAGGATTTGCATTTCGCCCGGACCCGGAGAAAGAGAAATCGGCAATTCAGAACTCCAAACCGGCCATGGAATCCAACGCAGCCGACCTCGAATTTTGGCGCTCTATCAAGGACACTTCAGACATAAAGATGTTCCGGGCCTACTTGGCAGCGTTCCCGGCAGGCACCTTTAGCGAGATTGCCAAAGACCGGATCTCGAAGCTTAAGAAACCAAAAGCTCCCAGAGCGAAAGCTCCCCCAACGTCCACTAAGAAGACGAAACCTGTCGTTGCTCCCGCACTAGCACCTAACCGGTCTAGCGTGTCAAAACCGCCGACGACCACAACGACCTCTGAGGGCCGATGCCGGGACGGCAACATAACACGCTGTCGGCAGAATTGCAGCGAAGGCAGAAGAGGAGCATGCAGAATGCTGCGAAAGCTGGGAGGATAGTTCCCCAACAGTTCCTTCGGAAACGCCTTTCAAGGTCGCGTGTGGTCGGAACGTCGGCCCCTATGAACACCCCAATGCTGCTACCCAATTCGGTAGCACGAACTAAACTAAACTAATGCAGGGAGGCAGAACAAGACGTTGCGAGCATTTCCCTGACTGGGGCTACTTGCCAGTATTGCCGAAGGCCGATGGCGCGTACCTATCCTTCAGTTTCAGTTCTATGATGTCCCTGTTGTTGACATTCTTCAGGAGGCCATACTTCTCGATCAGGGGCTTGAATTTCATCACGCCATACTTCGCAAGCCCGTTGTAAAACAGGATTGCCACTTCGGCATCAGACAGCTGTGCCCGAAGGATCTTCGCGTAGAAGTTCTGGTTCTCCACTTCGGCGGCGTCAATGAAAGCCACGATGTTGTAGAGCATGCGGAAATAGTGGCCGAGTTCGGTGTTGTGTTCCTGGTAGAAGGACTCGTACGACGCATCGAAGTCATGGCCGCCGTACAGGGCTTTCTCCGTTGGGCTGTAAACTTTTCGAAACCTGTCGAGGAAGACGGGGAACGCGTCCTTGCCCTTGGTCACCATCATCCCGGATTTCCCCATCTTCTGGAGGTCAATCTGGTTGGTGATCTCGGTGAAAAGGCGCACGAGCTGGAAGTAGGTGCTCTCGAAGGCCTGCTTCTTCGTCTCCTGGTTCTGGAGCGTCAGCTGCTTCTGCTGCTCGTCGAGGATGGTCTTGGTGTAGGCGATCTCTTTTTTGGCTATCGAGATTTCGTGGCGCTGCATCACTATCGCATACATGACACCCGCGAAGGCTAGTCCCGAAAACAGGGCGTTCACGGCGCCGAACATGTCGCCGAACAGTCCTCGTTCCGTGACCGAAAGGCTCCAGCCGTAGATCAGGTTTGCGATCCAAAAGGCGGCAACTCCGCCTAATGCAACGAGGACTGGCCAGAGGCGCACCGGCGGCAGCTCGGAATCGATATTCGTCATTGGTCCCCAGGAACTGTCCTGGAACCCATATCACATTTGCGCCGGCGGAATCCCAGGCCCATGGTTCATGCTGCTTGCTCCCGACTTCGATCTAACAGACCAAAGCATAATGCTACGCGTGAGGCCGAGGGCGCGGGGCGCTAGTTCGTTTCCGCTCGCGGATCACACTGACCATATCCTTAACGGTTCCCTGACTAGGGGGAACGAGCCGATCGCGGCCGATATCTTCGCGGTCCATCTCGACCGCCTTACAATCTAGGCCCGGACAGAAGTCGATCATGTCTCGCGCCCTTGCGATCGCCCTCGCTGGGCCAGCCTCAGAACGCCTAGGGAACATACTGTGCCGGATTTGTGCCACAATCTGACGCGCAACCCTGCGCGGCTGTGCGCTGCGCAGCATATAAGCCTATGCGGAAAGCCTTGAAAACTGGTGCTGCGAGAGAGGATTGAACTCTCGACCTCTCCCTTACCAAGGGAGTGCTCTACCACTGAGCTACCGCAGCCGCCGATGGCGGGGCTTCTGCCATATCGAACAGGCAAGCGCAAGGCCAAGCGCGATGATGTGTGGAAGCCGGCTCCGGAAGGCTTTCCAGGACATGGCGGCGCCACAATGTTGGCTATGCCTGATTGGCGCTGGCCAATCGCCAGCCGGGACGGAACCATGAACGAGACGACAAATCCACCTGACAAGGGCGGTCCACCAAAAAACGACGGTTCGTCCAAAAAGGGCGGCACGGACCGCAAGGACCGACTGGCCGAGCAATTGCGCGCCAATCTGCAGAAGCGCAAGGCGCAGACGCGTTCGCGACGCACTGGCGGGGCCGATCAGCGGCCGGACGGGCTCGACCCGTTAAGGGAGATGCAAAAGGATTGACTTAATATCAACAGACTTGGCCCGGTTGCCAGGAAATCCTATTTCTTGAACCGAGCCGGCCAATGGTCTAGACGGGCTCCGGGGTCTAGACGGGCCAAATGGTCTAGACAGGACAGACTTAACCGATTGAAAACCGGCATTGGCCGAGGGGACATCTCTTCCATGGATCGCATCAGAATCGTCGGCGGCAACAAGCTTGCCGGAAGCATCCCGATCTCGGGCGCGAAGAACGCAGCGCTGCCGCTGATGATCGCCTCGCTGCTCACCGACGACACGCTGACGCTCGAAAACGTGCCGCATCTGGCCGATGTCGAGCAGTTGATCCGCATCCTCGGCAACCATGGCGTCGATTATTCAGTCAATGGCCGCCGCGAGAAGCAGCAGGAAGGCTATTCGCGCACCATCAATTTCTCGGCCCGCAACATCGTCGACACGACAGCCCCTTACGAGCTGGTTTCGAAGATGCGCGCGTCCTTCTGGGTGATCGGTCCGCTGCTTGCCCGCATGGGCGAAGCCAAAGTGTCGCTGCCCGGCGGCTGCGCCATCGGCACGCGCCCGGTCGACCTGTTCCTGGAAGGCCTGCAGGTGCTGGGCGCCGATATCGATGTCGACACCGGCTATGTCATCGCCAAGACCAGGAACGGCCGCCTGGTCGGCAACCGCTACGTGTTCCCGAAAGTCTCGGTCGGCGCCACCCATGTGCTGATGATGGCGGCGTCGCTCGCCAAGGGCGAGACGGTGCTGGAAAACGCCGCTTGCGAGCCCGAGATCGTCAACCTCGCCGAATGCCTCAACGCCATGGGCGCCAGGATTTCCGGCGCCGGCACGCCAACCATCACCATCGATGGCGTCGAGGCGCTGTCGGGCGCGCGCGTCCGCGTCATTCCCGACCGCATCGAGACCGGCACCTATGCGATGGCGGTGGCGATGACCGGCGGCGACGTCGTGCTCGAAGGCGCGCGCCCCGAGCTGTTGCAGACCGCGCTCGATGTGATTTCGCAGACCGGCGCCGAGATCACGCAAACCAATTCCGGCATCCGTGTGAGGCGCAACGGCGCCGGCATTTCGCCGGTCGATGTGACGACAGCACCCTTCCCAGCCTTCCCGACCGATCTGCAGGCGCAGTTCATGGGCCTGATGACCATGGCCAAGGGCAGGTCGCGCATCACCGAGACGATCTTCGAAAATCGCTTCATGCACGTCCAGGAGCTCGCCCGGCTTGGCGCCCATATCACGCTGTCCGGCCAGACGGCAATCGTCGACGGCGTGTCCAAGCTGAAGGGGGCGCCCGTCATGGCGACCGATCTTCGCGCCTCCGTCTCGCTGGTCATTGCGGGTCTGGCGGCCGAAGGCGAGACCACGGTCAACCGTGTCTACCACCTCGACCGTGGCTTCGAGCGGCTGGAGGAGAAGCTCTCCGGCTGCGGCGCGGTGATCGAGCGGATTTCGGGATAGGCAATCGGCAGGGTTCCCAGGGCCTGAGGCCAGTTATCGATCTCAGCGCTGAAGCGATTGGCTCGGGCAGGATCCGTGGGTGCGGTTGCACGGACTGGAAAGACCGCCTAACAGAAGGCTGAATAATCAACCTTCAGGTGTGAAATCCGCATGGCTCTCAAGCTTGTCGCACTCGACGATCAGGATCTGAGCATTGTCTCGGCTCATGTCCAGGACGCCGTGATGAAGGTCGGCGACCTGGAATACCTGCCGGCGGCCAAGCGTTTCGTGCTGACCATGAACCGCTTCGTCTGGGAGGCGAAAACGGGCCTGTTTCGCCAGCACAATGAGCGGCGGCAGGCCGTGCTGCATTTCGACCGGGTGCTCGGCGCCAAGACCAGCGGCATCGCCCGCGACAAGCCAGGCGAGGTACTGTCGCTGCTGGCGATCAGCTTCATCGAGATCAGCAAGCCTGCCGGCATTGTCGAGCTGATCTTTTCTGGCGGTGGCGCGATCATGCTCGATGTCGAGTGCATCGAGGCGCGGCTCGCCGACATTGGTGGCGCCTGGGAAGCGACGTCGCGTCCCATCCACAGAGCCTGAGCGGTAAAGATGGCCATTACGCTTCGCCAGTCCGACGCCGATTTCGAGCCGCGTTTCGCCGCCTTCCTGTTGACCAAGCGGGAGGTTTCCGCCGACGTCGAGGCCGTGGTGCGCCAGATCATCGCCAGGGTGCGCGCCGAGGGCGACGCGGCGTTGATCGACTACACCAGGACATTCGACCAGGCCGACCTGAAAAGCCTCGGCATCGCGGTCTCCAAAGACGAGATCGCCCGCGCCTATGAGGGCGCCGACGCGGGGACGATCGAGGCGCTCGAATTCGCCCGCGACCGCATTCGCGCCTATCATGAGCGGCAGCGGCCGAAGGACGACCGCTATACCGACGCCGCCGGCGTCGAGCTCGGCGCGCGCTGGACGGCGATCGAGGCGGTCGGGCTCTACGTGCCGGGCGGCACGGCGAGTTATCCAAGCTCGGTGCTGATGAATGCCGTTCCGGCCAGGGTCGCCGGCGTCGAGCGCATCGCCATTGCGGTGCCCGCCTCCGGCGGCGCCGTGCCACCACTGGTGTTGATAGCGGCCGATCTGGCCGGGGTTTCCGAAATCTACCGGGTCGGCGGCGCACAGGCGATCGCGGCGCTTGCCTATGGCACCGAAACGATCAAGCCCGTCGCCAAGATCGTCGGACCCGGCAACGCCTATGTCGCGGCGGCCAAGCGCCAGGTGTTCGGCACCGTTGGCATCGACATGATCGCCGGACCTTCGGAAGTGCTGGTGGTGGCCGACGGCAGCAACAATCCGGACTGGATCGCCGCCGACCTGCTCGCCCAGGCCGAGCACGACGTGTCGGCGCAGTCGATCCTGATCACCGACGATCCAACCTTCGGCGTAGCAGTCGAACAGGCAGTGGAGCGCCAGTTGCAGAGCCTGTCGCGCGGCGAGACGGCGGCAGCGAGCTGGCGCGATTTCGGCGCGGTGATCCTGGTGCCTTCGATCGAGGCGGCGCTGCCGCTGGTCGACCGCATCGCGGCCGAACATGTCGAGTTGGCAATTGACGATGCCGAGGGCTTCCTGTCGCGCATGCGCAACGCCGGCGCCGTCTTTCTCGGCCGCCACACGCCGGAAGCCATCGGCGACTATGTCGGCGGCTCCAACCACGTGCTGCCGACGGCGCGCTCGGCACGTTTCTCGTCGGGGCTTTCGGTGCTCGATTTCGTCAAGCGCACCTCAATCCTGAAGCTCGGGCCGGAGCAGTTGCGGCTGTTGGCGCCCGCGGCCATCGCGCTGGCAAAAGCGGAAGGCCTCGACGCGCATGGCCGCTCCGTCACTATCCGGCTGAACATGTAGGCTGCGATGTCGGACTACGATCGAACCAGTGCCAGGCTGATCGATGTCGAACTCGACGAATCGATCGGCCGCTCGACGCCCGATGTCGAGCATGAGCGGGCGGTGGCGATCTTCGACCTGATCGAGGAGAACAGTTTCCAGCCGGTCAATGACGACGGCGCCGGACCCTACCGGCTGAAGCTGTCGCTGGCCGAGTCCCGCCTGGTTTTCGCGGTGACGCGCGAGGACGGCACCAAGGTGGTCACCCACATCCTGTCGCTGACGCCGTTCCGGCGCATCGTCAAGGACTACTACCTGATCTGCGAAAGCTACTACGACGCCATCCGCTCCTCGACGCCCAGCCATATCGAGGCGATCGACATGGGCCGGCGCGGCCTGCACAATGAAGGCTCGCAGACGCTGATGGACCGGCTTGCCGGCAAGATCGACATCGACTTCGACACGGCGCGCCGGCTGTTCACGCTGGTCTGCGTGCTGCACTGGCGGGGTTAGACCCTGGCCGCCGGCCCCGCGCCCCGCTCGATCCTGTTCGTGTGCGGCATGAACGCCGTACGCTCGCCGATGGCCGAGTTGCTGGCGCGCCGGGCGCTTCCGGCCACGATCTTCGTTGCCTCGGCTGGCGTGCGCGCCGGCGAGCGCGACCCGTTCGTCGATGCCGTGCTTGCCGAGGACGGCCTGTCGCTGGGCGAGCGTCACCCCAGGACCCTGGACGATCTCGAGGACGACTATTTCGACCTGATCGTCACGCTGGCGCCGGAAGCACATCACGCCGCGCTCGAACTCACCCGCTCGCTTGCGGTCGAGGTCGAATACTGGCCGACGCCGGACCCGACAAATGCCGGCGGCACGCGCGAGCAGGTCATGGCCGCCTATCGCGACGTGCGCGAGCGGCTGAAGGCGCGGATAGGTCGACGTTTTTTGCTTCCAGAAGCAAAAAACGCGACGGATTAAGCATGTTCACAAGCGGGCGATTATCATATAGGTTCCGCCCAAATTCCGGCTAGAGTCGGATGATTTCAGGTCTGTTCGACCTGAAATTTGAATCCGCCTCTAAAGAAGTAGAGCATGATGTCGTCCGAAAACCGCTTCACACTTTTCGGCATCATGCTCTAGGCGCTGGAACTGCCATCCAAGCAAAGGTATCGAATGCCGAAGGAAGAAGTCCTCGAGTTTCCGGGTATCGTCACGGAATTGTTGCCCAACGCGATGTTCAGGGTGAAGCTTGAAAACGAACACGAAATCATCGCCCACACGGCCGGCCGCATGCGCAAGAACCGCATCCGCGTGCTGACCGGCGACAAGGTCCTGGTCGAGATGACGCCCTACGACCTGACCAAAGGCCGCATCACCTACCGTTTCAAGTAAGATCGTCGGAGCATCGGACCGAAAAGTGCACAGCGGTTTTCGGACAAATCCCATGCTCGAACGAAGAGATAGAGCCCGGCCGGATTAACGATGAGCATTTTGCAGAAGCTGGTGCTTGCTTCGGGTTCACCGCGCCGGATCGAACTCTTGCAGCAAGCCGGCATCGAGCCGGACCGTGTGCTGCCGGCCGATGTCGACGAGACGCCGTTGCGCGCCGAGCATCCGCGTTCGCTGGCCAAGCGCCTGTCGAAGGAAAAGGCCGAGAAGGCGCTGGCCTCGCTCAGCACCGAAGCGGACTATGCGCCCGGTTTCGTGCTGGCCGCCGACACGGTGGTCGCTGTCGGCCGGCGCATCCTGCCCAAGGCCGAAACGCTCGACGACGCCTCCAACTGCCTCGGGCTGTTGTCGGGCCGTTCGCACCGGGTCTATTCCGGCATCTGCCTGATCACGCCGACCGGCAAAGTGCGCCAGCGGCTGGTCGAGACCAGGGTGCGCTTCAAGCGGCTGCCGCGCGATGAGATCAACGCCTATGTCGCCTCGGGCGAATGGCGCGGCAAGGCCGGCGGCTATGCTGTTCAGGGCCTGGCCGGTTCTTTCGTCGTCAAGCTCGTCGGCTCCTACACCAATGTCGTCGGCCTGCCGCTCTACGAGACGGTGGCGCTGCTCAGCGGCGAAGGGTTCAAGGTGCACGCCAACTGGATGTCGGCTCGACCATGAGTTGGGAGATGGGCGTGAGTTGGGAGGTGGGCATGAGTTTGGGGGCAGCAACAAGTTCGGGGCGATCATGAGTTCGAAGCTGACATGAGCCCGGAGGACAAGGTGACGCCGCTGCGCCCCAGGCGCCCCTGTCCCGAATGCGGCAAGCCGTCGGCGCGCGAAACCTATCCGTTCTGCTCGACGCGCTGCAAGGACATCGATCTCAACCGCTGGCTGAAGGGCGCTTATGTCATTTCGGCCCGTGACGACGAGGAAGACACCGACGGCGAGAAGTGAGCTGTCTAGGCAGGCTTGCGGTGCTCCTGCTTGAACCATGATCACGTTCGAAAACCTGATTGCACCTTTCCGGATCATGGTCTGGTGGGCCACTGATCTTTCCCGCCTGAAATCAACGCCTAAGCGCTGGACAGGCCGGATTCCCGTGCTATAACCCACGCGCTTTCAAGGGGCGCCGGCGGTGCCTTCGTGAAATCCGGTGTGCGAGTTTTCGTTAGCCGGAACAGGCCCAGATAGCTCAGTTGGTAGAGCAGCGGACTGAAAATCCGCGTGTCGGTGGTTCGAATCCGCCTCTGGGCACCATCCCCTCTTCTCCCGACAGTCCCTTTCGCCGAAGCTTCTACTCTCCTGTCTCGGCAACTAGCTGAAATACTTACTGATTTCGCTGCCCAAAGCGCGGATGGTCGGGTTTCGTGGAATTTCGGCGCAGTTGGTCCAACGAGGCGGGGGGCTGGTATTTTCGCTGGTATTGGAGATCCTGATGGTATCGATGCAGCCAAATGGAGGTCCCGAAAATGGCTCTTTCCGACGTAAAATGCCGTAATGCCCGACCCGCTTCCAAGCTCGTGAAATTGTCTGACGGTGGCGGGCTCCAGCTTTGGGTGCAGCCTACCGGATCTCGCCTATGGCGCCTCGCCTATCGTTTTGGCGGCAAGCAGAAGCTTCTGGCGTTGGGGAGCTATCCCCTCATCTCCCTCGCTGAGGCACGCGAGGCGCGCGATACCGCCAAACGTCTCCTCCTACGTGGCATCGACCCCGCACAGGAGCGTAAGTCGCAAAAGGCTTCGGCGGAGGACACCTTTCGCTCAATCGCGGAGGACTATGTCGACAAGCTGAAGAAGGAGGGACGTGCCGACCGGACCATCACCAAGGTCAAATGGCTGCTCGACTTTGCCTATCCAACGTTTGGGGACAAAAGCGTTCGGGAGATCGACCCGGCCACAATTCTTGCCGCTCTCCGCAGCGTGGAGGTTCGTGGTCGATACGAGTCGGCCAGGCGAATGCGCTCCACCATCGGCAGCGTGTTTCGATATGCAATCGCAACCGCACGCGCCGATGTAGATCCGACGATCGCCCTGAGGGGCGCACTCGTCGGTCCGACGGTCACGCCCCGTGCCGCGGTTACCGATCCTAAGGCCTTGGGAGGATTGCTGAGGGCGATTAATGCATTTGACGGACAGCCTACAACCCGAGCCGCTCTGAAGCTGATGGCCCTGCTGTTTCCCCGCCCCGGCGAGCTGCGCGCGGCCGGATGGGACGAGTTCGATTTCGAAAGCTCGGTGTGGAGCATCCCTGAAGGACGCATGAAGATGCGACGGCCGCACCGCGTACCTCTTTCCACGCAGGCCGTCAGCGTCCTGACCTCACTTAGAGAAATCTCTGGTGGTGGATCGCTGTTGTTTCCTAGTGTTCGATCGGGTTCGCGTCCGATTTCCGACAACACGCTTAACGCCGCCCTTCGCCGCATGGGCTATGGCAAAGAAGAAGCTACCGCGCACGGCTTTCGAGCAACGGCATCAACTCTGCTAAACGAATGCGGCAAGTGGCACCCGGACGCCGTAGAGCGGCAGCTGGCCCACATTGAGAACAACGACGTTCGGCGCGCCTATGCCCGGGCAGAGCACTGGGAAGAGCGCGTCAGGATGATGCAATGGTGGGCCGATTATCTGGATGAACTCGAGAGCAAAAACTCGCGGGTGGTCTCAATCGGGGGACGCGAGGCAAGCCTGCTGTCCATACATCCTCGCGAGGGTCTAGTTTGGAAGCCAACAGCGACGGTTCGCCAAACGACGAGACGAACCTCCAACCTCCGAAAATCACACTGAACCCCGTCGAAAACACCGAAACTGGGCGACCAATGTTGCAGGCCCGGATGGTCATCGTTTTCCACAGGAAATCAATACGTTATGTTGGCCACACATTTCCTTCGTATTCTCTCGTATGGTCTGGCGAACCTAAGGACCAGGAGCAGGACTAGTATTCCCTCCGCGGTGTCTCGTCGTCCACAAGAAGGGTCGATTAACCCGTGACGAACGTGGCTGGTTTGGGGCCGGGTGCGGTCGGTCGGCTTTCGGGATGATGGGGTCCGAAAGCATACCTTCGCGCCCAGCGTGGCTTGGAGCGCATTTCCGAAGTCCGGCATCGGTAGCTCCTGACGGCGGACGGCGATCAGTGGTCTAATTTGCTTATTCGCCGGCGAGTATCTGCATCGGATAGCCCGCAGTTTCCCTTACCAACGAGCAACTTGAGGGCAGGCAACATCCTTTGCAGCGGCACAGTCTCTTCGAGAGCGTCGAAAATCCAGGCCATGCTGACTACTGTTGGGCACCCAACGCGCTCGATTTTAGCAATTCTCTCGTTCACACTAAGTATCGACGCGCCACGGCTTTCCGCGAGGACGATCGCCATCGCATCTCGAACCGCTAGTTCGCGATGCTCTCTGACGATGCGCACCGCCTCTGAGACCTTTGCCCCATCAAGTTCCTCTATCCGCAGGCCTAATCCAGAGAAAAGGGCCGCCTCAGAAGGAAGCCAAATCCCATCGACGCACAAGTCTAAAGCACAAAACTCATGTTCCAGCCGAAAGAGGTCAGCTGCCAAGCCAACCTTCATGAGTTCGAGCACTGGCTCGATATCGGCAACCACGATTAGCAAGGTTCATGCTTCCGAACTGCTTAGTCGGCTGTCAAGTTCGACGAGAGAAATGCCCAGAAGTTCGGCAGCACGTGATTGTCCGACCACGCCTTCAGTCAAAGCTCTCAGGCAAAGCCGTTCCAAGCGATGCGGCTCTTCGTAGTCAAATGGAATTCTTTCCGGCTCCTCGAAAGGAGCCGAGCGCCAGCCTCGCTCGGTAAAGACCGTATAGAGCGACGAAAGCGTCGCTGCATTGATTATGGCCAAATCCCTACACCGATAGGCTATTGCCTGGATGCTCACACCATATCTCCGCTTTAAGGCAGCCAGTTCGCCAATGCTTATAGACGAACGCTGACTGCCCATTTCGGCACGCAATGCGTCGGCTGGAATGAGGAATGCTCCCGCAAACCGATGTGCTGCTTTTTCCGGATCGACGCCCGCAGTCGGGCTCATGACCATATGGCCGAGCTCATGTGCGAGGCTGAACCGCTTCCGCTCGGACCAAGTGTCCCGCCTGATGACGATCACACGCGCCGCTTCGCGGTCCTTGCGCATGACCTTCGCTGCCAGGCCGTCTAAGTCGGTGAGTGGTAGCGACAGGACTTTTATACCACGCTCCTCCAGCAGTTCGGCGAGCCTTGGGATGGGGTCGATGCCCAGTCCCCAATCCTCCCGTACCGATCGGGCCGCATCCTCGGCATCTCTGACGTCCGCTGTCGGGAATGGTGCGCCACGCGGCTTCTCCCAATCTAGACTGCGCAGTTTCAGCAATTCCTCAACAGCCAAGTATCGCTCGAGGAGGTGGATGGTGCGCGCCTCGATGGAATTCTCCTCCTTGGACGATTTCGTCCGTCTACGAAACTCGACTCCCTCCAGCGACATCATTTCGCCGCTCAGCAAATAGTCGACGCTGGTCTGGAGGGCCCGGGCCAGCGCTCCCAAGACCCGCGAACTCGGCATGTCCTCGTCGCGTTCGTACTTACCGATCGCCTGAGGGCTCACCATCGCCCCCATGACGGCTGACAGATCCCTTAGCGATAGCGAAAGTGCTGCGCGGGCGGTCTTCAATCTTCTGCCAATCATGCCTGCCTCCTGATGCTCCGGTTTACAAAACTGGTTCTGTTCGCAAAAATTGTAAACCGAACACTTGCATTAAATACAAGGGAGTCCGATCTTTCTTCGTAACGTGGCCGATTCGGTCACCAAATTGGAAACCGCTCGGAAACGGCATCGCATTCGCCACCCTCCAAGCACCGGCGTCAGGTCATGGAGGTCAGTCATGCCGCTCACGAACACCGCACTGCTCAACTACGATCACAACGTGCTGCGCCTGCCTGCTGATAAGCGCACTCAGTATCATGCGCAGGTAGACCGCCTTGTCATCGAACTGAACAAGACGCTCAAGGGTCGCACTGACATTAAGATCACCCGCGTGCTCAAAGCCGGTTCGTTTGCCAAGTACACCATCCTCCGCCGCACCAACGAGGATCCGGTCGACGTCGATCTTGTGATCTACGTGTCGGCCGGCAATGCCGACGGTAACACGCTGGAGCAGCTTGTCGACGCGATCCACAAGGCATTGATCGACATTTACCCGACCAAGTCGGTCGAAGATTTCGAGATCCAGCGCAAGGCGGCGACGGTCACCTTTGCAGGAACCGGGCTTTCGGTCGATGTGGTTCCCATTATCGAGGACCCTGATCGGCCAGGCTACGGCTGGCAGTTCGACATTCGTGACGGGACAAAGGTGGAAACCAATCCGCCGGGCCAACTGAAATTTGTCCGCGACCGTAAGGATGCCGACAAGAATTTCCGCACCCTTGTTCGTATCGGCAAGCGCTGGCGCCGACACGCGGAGCTTGAGGCGTTGAAGGGTTTCCATATCGAGCTCATCATGGCCCACGTACTTGAGGTGAACGGCAACGCCGGCAGCATCGAGAAGCGTTTCCGGGACTTCCTGCTTTATATCGCTCAGTCCGGCCTGAAGGAGGAAATCCGTTTTCCGGAAAACACCGGACCTTACGACACGTTTTCTGATCCCGTCGTCATCCTCGATCCAGTCAACAGCCAGAATAACGTGACCTCGCGGATCACCAAGGCAGAGCGCGAGGAGATCGTCGCCGCAGCCAATTCGGCATGGGAGGTGGCCCATTATGCCTCCGCCGAAAACGACAACGACATCTGGAAAGAGGTCTTCGGACCGCGCTTCTCTACCGAGGAGGCCGCCTGATGAGCGCGACCCAGACCGCTTCCAACACCTCCAGCTATACCGTCGCCGATGTCCACGATGTCGTCCGCCAACTGACGACCGACCTCAAGATGATGGCCAACAGCAGCGGCACTCTCTCCGAGCAGACTGCCGCCGAATATGGCCACGACATCGAAATGCTCGCTACGGAGGGATATCTGACCGCTGTCGACGTCACCCTTCTCAACTCGCTCGGCGGTGAAGTCCGGGCCGTGCGCTATGATGTTGATGAAGACACCGGCAAGATCACTTCCAGCCGGCCTGGCGGGGTCCTGTGGCCGAAAACATTGGGAGGGAGCATCCGTATCGTGCTTTCTCACACCAAGGCGCTTACCGACGAAGCGATGGCTGCCATGCAAAAAAAGCTCAAGCGCAACTGGGTCGATTCCAGTGTCGACACCAGCCACGCCAACCTCAAGTCCAGCGGCAGCCGTGACTATGCAAGCAATGGCTTTGGGCTTCATCGGAAGGACTGGTCATGACCCAACCCTCCATTTTCGACCAGCAGCTGCCGCTCCCTAATGCCGAGCTGACAGCCAAGGCAAAGACGCTGCTCGGCTTCGAGCAGCGCTACGCTGCGGTGCACGATCAGCTGCGCCTGATGCTCAAGGCCCAGGACCTGCCTACCTGGAACAAAAAGTTTCACCACGGCCGTCTCGACCTCGTCGCGCTCGTCCAGGAACAATACCCGTTCGTCATCTTCTATGGCGACGTCGGCACCGGCAAGACCGCTACCGCGGAATGCATTGCCAACCGTCTTGTTGGCGAGGCCAAGGCTGAAGACTCGATCCTCTTCAAACTCAGCAACCGCGTTCGCGGCGCAGGCATGGTTGGCGAGATGGGTACGCTCATCTCGAAAGCGTTCCAAGACGTAATCAAGACGGTCGGCAAGCAGCGTCGCGCTATCCTCATCATCGATGAAGGCGACTCTATCGCCGCAAGCCGAAGTCAGGATCACAGCCACCATGAAGACAAGGTCGCGGTGAACACGCTGATTCAGCACATCGATGATCTACGCCAGTACCAGGGCCGCATCATCGCGATCCTCTGCACCAATCGGTTGTCGGTTCTTGATGCAGCGCTTCAGCGGCGCGCCGCCATTATAGAAGAGTTCAAACGGCCCGACCCGACAGCACGTCACCAGCTGTTCAGCATGGATCTGGCTGGGCTCGATCCCAGGCCGGCCCAGCTCGACCGCCTTATCGAGATAACGGGCGAACGTCCGGGAATGCCGGGCTGGACCTATTCCGACATCCGGACACGCCTTTATCCGTCGGCCTTGGCCAAGGTCTTCCCGCATCGAGCCCTGACGATCGACGTGCTTCTCGATGTGGCCGCCAGCATGGCGCCGTCACCCGTAATGGCGGACAAGTGACGATGGCCCGGTCTAATCTCTTCGGTCGGCGTATCCATATCTCGGGCAGCATCGCAAAGGAGCTCGAGGTCGCCTCGGGCGCAGATGTCGAGCATGCACAGGCCTTCGTTGCGGGCCTCGTCAAGGAACTAATCAAGCGGGGCGCCAACTTCGTCGTTCCGGTCGATGCACAACCAGTGCGGGACGTTGACGGCCAGCCGATCTGTTTTGACTGGCTGATCTGGGAGACAATCCAGGCCAACATCCTCTCACGGCCTGCTGGCGTGTCGGGGCACATGGTCGTCGCCGTCCAGCATCACAAGACTGAAAACCAGATACCGGAAAAGTACCGACCTCTCTGGGAGAGGCTGCGTAGCTCGGATCTTGTCAAGGTAGACAACGCGTCGTTCTGGAACATGGCGAGCAAGCGCATGGAAGCCCAGGCGCACTGGGGCGATATCCTTATTCCCGTCGGCGGAACTGAGGGAGTTTTGTTCCTTACCAACCTCTACCATGACGTCGGCAAGCATATCGTCCCGGTGAACCTGCCCATTTCAGCAGAATCCACTGGAGCTCGGAAAGTGTTTTCGTTCGGCCTGGGCCGTCACAACACCAAGCATCTCTTCCGCACGACCGGGATCATGGATCCCCACGGATGGATTAACCGTATTAACTTCACCCCTTCAAAAGACGTTGCCGGCATGGTGGCTGACTTCGTGGACCTGCTTGAGGCCCTCGAGCGTCCGCGTGCCTTTGCGGTGCGGCTGCTGAATCCTGAGCACGTTGATTACGCTGCCGTGCAGGATTTCTTCGACGTTGTCGTAAAGCCCGTGTTCGAGGACGAACTTGGCTTCAGGCTTGTCGTCGTCGACGGCAGGCAGGCGGTAGAGCACTCGCGGGTCGATGCTGACATTTTCGGCAAGCTCCATCGCAGCCAAGTCGTAATCGCCGACATCACGGGGTCTCGCCCCAATTGCTTCCTCGAACTCGGCTACGCGCTCGGGCGAACTCTGCCCACCATCGTTACCGCCATGGCGGGGAGTCAGCTTCCTTTCGACATCACAACCTTCTCCGGGTATCATTGGAAGACGTCAGGGAGCGCCGACGAGCGCCGACGCGCATTGCTAGAGCACTGGCGGTCGGTGGAATCGCGCCCGCCCATCGTCGATACGGAGCCTCTGATCTCATGACCGAAAAGCAAGAGATCTTCATATCGGTCGATATCGAGGCCGCAGGTCCGATACCCCCCGATTTCAGCATGCTCTCGATCGGCGCGTGCCGGGCGGACGACGTCGAGGGGGTTGGGTTCTACCGAGAGCTGAAGCCTATCAATGATCGTTTCGACCCGGATGCCTTGAAGGTAACCGGCTTCGACCTGGAAATATTGCGACGGGACGGCGTTGAGCCGGAGCAGGCGATGGCGCAATTCTCGACTTGGATATCCGAAATCACAGGTTCCGAAGGACGTCCCGTGTTCGTTGGTTTCAACGCTCCCTTTGATTGGTCTTTCGTGAACTACTATTTCCATCATTTCCTCGGCGCCAACCCGTTCGGTATCGGAGCACTGGATGTGAAGGCGCTCTACATGGGAGCGACCGGTTGCGCCTGGCGCGAAACTAGGTCGAGCATGTTTCCAGTTGCAAAGCAGGCGCCCGAACAAAGACACAATGCGCTTGGCGACGCTCGGTATCAGGCACGACTATTTCGGCATGTGCTCAGCCTTACGCAGCCTTGATTCCGGAAATCCTTCGCGAGCGCCCTCAGGCTCTCTTGACTATGCTGCATCGCTCGACGTACTGCCTCTGTCGTCGTGGCGCTCCCATGAAAAACGTGGCCCGTAGTGCCTCCTTTGATTCGTGCGATATTGACGCACCATCAAAGTCTTGGGATCAAAGACCTAGCCAAGGTCTGAATTGAAACCCAAGCGACATTGGGTCGACCACATCTATTTCCGCTTGGTCGTACCCTGTTTTTTCTTTGTCGAGGCTGGCATTGAGGTCCTGCGAAGACGCCCTCTCAGTCCCGGCAACACGGAATAGATCGCATCGGGTTTCTCAGCCTCATCGACATAGGTGGTATGATAGGGCAGCACCCGGTCCCCACCCCTATTGACTGCAACCAGGCCGAACTGCACCAGAAGGTCTGTCAGAAGTGTCGCGTCGCGCGCCCAAGGTTGGTCCTTCGCGGCAAGGACCTCGGGGCTGCCGGCGATCATTTGGTCCAGGCGTTCGGCAATCGCTGCTCGCCGAATATCGGGAGCCTTGCCCTCGAACAGAATGAGCGAGATTCGAGCCAGCCCGGGATACTGGCGCTCATAGGCGCCGAAGATCTGGTCGAAGCACGCGCCACTGTAGCGCTCGATCGTCAGCTCTAGGTTTTCCGGCGTCACCGAAAGATTGGGGTATGCGTCGAGTTGAATGCTCAATCGGCGTAGGACGTCGCGAGGGCCGGACCGGCTGTCCTGCAGCAATTGCTTTAGCGCCGGCTCGGGCGTGGCGCCGAATACTTGGGCCAAGTCGACCTTAGCAGCCTCGGCGCGCCGGAGGATAACGTTTCGCAGTTCTTCGTCGCTCCAGCTAAGCCTCACCAGTGAGTCCAGCTCCAAGTTCACGAACTCATCCACTCGGCGCAGGGCGCGCATGATGTTGGGTTTGACCAACACCACGCATTTGAAGTTCTTCTTTATGTGGGCCTGCAACTCTTGGGCTGCGATGATGAGCGCAGCAATCAGGTTTTCGTTGAGGCGGTCGTCGGTCGCGAAAATGGCTTCAGGATCGTCGACCACTATCCTGATCGAAACTAGTGCGCAGATCTCTTTAAGCAGCTTGAGCGCCTCGTCTGCCTTTTCGCGACCTAGCAGCTTGAAGTCGGAAGCGGTTTTGTTCTTGTTGCGGAAGCTGATTCCGAAGCCAAGAACGGAGAACCCGCCAAGGTTGGCGAATGCTTCCTTCGCCTTGCCTTGCAGGTCGGCAAGTAGGACATGAAGTCGCTGCTGTAGGTCCTGCGGAATCTTTTTGCTGAGAGCGGGCGTCTTATCGATCTCTGAGGCGAGCGCAATTAAAGCCTGCAAGGCTAATTCGGACCGGATCTCCGGCAGGTACTGCAGCGTTGGCCGGGATGCAGTCAGGTCTTGTGGTTCCTGGGTTTCGGCGTTGATGGCCTGGATGACGTCCGCCCCTGGCATTGCCTGTAAAGTGAGGAAGCTGGCCGTCTTGCCGACCCCCTTGAGCCCGATGCCCACGAAGGGTTTGGCCTCGGAAGAGGCGAGGGTCGCAAGCGGTCTAGTTTGAACCGTATAGCGTGCAAGGTCCGTATCGGAACGGGCGTCGGTGCGCTTCAGGTATTCGACAAATAGTTCACGTGTCATTTTCTATACCTGGCTCGGTAGCATGACACGGCGCGTTACGAGAGCGAACCCGAAATGATTTCGCACGCCTCCTAGGGCGCACAATTGGATGAACTGTGCCTCGCTGACCTTCAACGGAAGCCCTTGGTAGATCTCACGCAGAGTGGGCAGAACGACGTTGGCCTGCCGCAGTAGGCGCCTGACCACCTTGACATAGGCATCGCGCGTGAAGCCGGCCACGGTTAGAACATCAATTGATTTGCGGTCCACTACCGCTACGAACCCCTCCTGTGTCGGATCCTCGTCGAGGATGCACTCGATCATGTCGCCGGCTGCAGTCTTAAGGATGCCCAAGAGGTGAAGTAGTGAGACATAGGGCACGATCGAAGCGGGCTGCATGACATGCCGCTCTTCGAGCCTATTGTAGGAGAATTCTGCAGGGCCGGCATCGTGCACCTTTTGTGCTAATTCCGAGAAGCTGGTGAATTGCCCGCCGATAGCCTCAAGCGTTATCGCAAATAGACGGTCCTCTAGTGACATTGTCTTCCCCCGCGACCGTTGGTCTTGTACAATTAAATATGCGCACAGTTATTCACGCGCTGCTAGAGGCGAGCCACGCGATGCTCTAACGATATCTGGCGGAGGCATGGTGACAGGCCCACTGACGTGACGGCTGTGCCCATCAGTTCCTCGCACGCGCAGGCTGTCTGCCCCGGCGCAAATGCGACCGCTGGCAGGTAGCCTGGGATGTCGGCTAACAGGAAATGTCAGGGCCGATCCTAACGTCCGACTTCAGGCGCAAAGCCGACGCTCCAGATAGGCTGCGCCGCCGTGCTGCAGGCCTGCAATTTGCTCGATACTTCAGTCAGATATGAGCAATGCCAAGAAGATTCTGCGGTCGCGTTCATAAGAATCAGATCAGATATTGTCTGGTGCGTAAGAATTAAGGACAAAAGGAGCACGCAAGCGCAAATGGCGAGGGCTCCCAGATACTTCGGCGCATGGGGCAACGTGCCCGTAGATGATGATGTGCGGCCGTTCAGCATGATCAATCCCGTGGGGAGCAATGCCAACCGGACCAACCGCCGACATCACTTTATCTCGGCCGTCTATATGAACGGCTTCGCGGATGACCGGGGCCGAGTGCTGGCCTATCTTTGCGAGGCGCCCGAAGAACCGCTGCCGCCAATGAATCCACGGGCCATTGGTTTCGAGCGAGACTACTATTCCCAGAAGCTGCCCCGGGGGTGGTCAGGAAAACCATTGTTTCGAGGATCTGTGGAACACCATCGAGACCGGATGGCCGGAAACGGTGCGGGCGCTCGCGGCACGCCGCCTGTCGGCCGCCATCTCCTTCAACGTGCTCGGCATGCAAACGATCTTGCGCGCGCGTGTTCCGGCGACGCGCGATCGGCACGCGCTGATGATCGAGGCCAAAATTCGCTGCGAGCACAAGATCGGCGAAGAACTCGGCGTCCTTCCTCCGCCGCTCGAGCGCTATGCGGGCCAGTTCGACACCGTGCCGATAGGCGTCAACCCACATGAAACGCTGCTGGCAATGAAAGGTGAGTTCAAGGATTTCGGCGACCTCTGTTTCCGCCTCGGCTTCGAGGTGCTCCACAACAGGACAAGCACGCCTTTCCTCACATCGGACAATCCGGTCTGCAGCTACGATCCGCGTCAGGCGTTCCATGCGCGTACGCCTTACGAGCATTCCGGCGAGGTCGAGCTGATCTTCCCGGTTTCGGCGCACATGCTTGTGCGCGGTTCCAGCAAGCGCGGGCCGGTGAACATGATCTCACGCCATCGCGATATCTCCGACAGCCACAAGGTGCGGCAACTCAATCGCACGATCGCGCAGTTTTCCTATCGCATGACCATCGGCCAGGATCGCTCTAGTGACGACCTGATCCGCGCCCATGGCGCGCTCGTGCCGACCATCACCACTAGAGTGCAGCGACTTGGGAAAGAGGTGCATATCATCTGCCGGAATGTTTTCGGTCTCCGGCCGAGGTTATCTCAATACATCGACACGCCTGAAAAGGCAGCGCGCCGTGAGGCCAGGATGGCTGCTACATCGAGCCACGCGGACCCGATCCTCGAATGACCCGATTGATGGAAGAGCCTTCCGTTTGCGCGGTGTTTTGGACTGCCGGAGGCTTGCGACCATTCGCGGCATCACCGAAAGGCGACAGATGGTTTTCCACCCAACCATGCCCGTAACAATCACGCGGTTTTGTCTCTCACGCGAGAACCCCTGATGGAGAAAGCGAAGCTCTCCGAGTTGAAAAAGCTGCGACATTTCAACATCGAAACCTTGAATGGTCGGGTCATCAACATAATGCCGCTTTTGGGAGAACCGATCCTGGCACCTCTGGATTCCGAACCTCGATGGCACGCTGATGGAGATGCGTCCGGTTGACGCCGCCCATTCGGCCTATTGGGGAGAGAGTGCCGCCCGCGACGAAGACGTGTGCTTCGGCCTGCTCGAGATATTGTGGCAACGCGCCCCGATTGCCTGCGGAGATTGCCGAAGGCTATCGCGTGTTTCTGCGATCCCGCCGATCGCGCTTTGCTCAGGTGCTGGAGGCAGAGACCGGAGATCAAGCCTGGTGGTCCGACGCAACGGAGCTACAACTGCCGGCATCCAACGTCCGGTGAATATATTGCCGGCGAGCCGCCGCATGTCTGACGCCTCGCAGAATTGTTGACTGAACTGCCCACGCTGCCTACCTGCATCACGTGAGCAGAAGACAGAGGTTATATAGCGTGAATCTGCCGAACATTATTTGCGAAAACGCGCTTGCCCAGAGCCTGTTCGAGCGCTGCGCGGAGTCGCTACCGAAATTCCACAATCCGTTCATCGGCGCGCTCTATGACTGGCAGACGTTGCTTACAGGTGTATTGTCGGCACGTATCTATTGTGGATTCAAATCCAGCGTCAAAGACGCCAGTCGCGATTTGAGAGCGAATGGATCGCACTCGAACGCAAACGTGAGAACCTGGCCCCCGCATCGGGCTTCCACACGCTCTCGCAGAGCTCAGCAGATATTGGGCTGCCTCGTTCGAGTCCTCGCGCAGCCTGGTCGCAGCGTCGCGTGCTTCCGCAGTCTCTGGAGAATCATTTGGAGTCGCCTGTATTTTCCTGGTCGTATATCCCTAGTCAGCGCGACCGGCGAAGTTCGGCCAAGCGATCGGCCAAATCGACGTACCGATCGCAAATTTGTACATACTATCAATGTGCTAAGCATAGCGAATATCGGCCATCATCGGCATCGGCATTGGCGTCGTCGATCAACCGTCTCGGCGAAGCTGAGGTAGCGGCTAACATCGGCCAAATGATCGGCCAGTTATGGGCGCTCAGCTAAAATTTCTGTTGACATATACGTACTTAGCGCGATCTAACATCGGCCAATCATGGAAGAGACCGTACAGCGCATCGAGCCGGCGCGCCTGGAAGACGTTGCGGAGCCTATCTCCGACGCGCTGGCTGAGCTGTCAGCAAGCTCGGCGGTTCTCGGCGCCAAGCTGCATCCGCGCACGGCCGCGAACCTGGCGGGTCTCGTGCGCATCATGAACACCTATTACAGCAACCTGATCGAGGGCCACAACACGCGCCCCCGCGACATCGAACGCGCCCTCGCCGGCGAATTCGACAAAGACCAGGAACGACGCAACCTGCAGGTGGAAGCCGCGGCCCATGTTCGACTGCAGGGGGAAATCGATCGCCTGGCAGCGGAGGGTCAGCTCCCAGAACCGGCTTCGCTTGATTTTTTGCGCTGGCTGCATGCGGAATTCTACCGTGACGCCGATGAGGCGATGTTGCGCATTCGCGGCGCAGACAGAGAATTCTTGATGGTTCCGGGTCGGTGGCGATCACAGCCCGAACATGATGTCACTGTCGGCCGCCACCAGCCGCCGTCAAGCGATCGCGTCGAAACGTTCATGGAGCATTTCGCTAGCCGGTACCGCTTCCAACGTACGGGCAAAGCGGCTAGGATATTGGCGATTCCGGCCGCGCATCATCGGTTCAATTACATTCATCCCTTCCCAGACGGCAATGGACGCGTCAGCCGCTTGATGAGTCACGCCATGGCCCATGAGGCAGGAATCGCCGCGCACGGGCTGTGGTCGATTTCCCGAGGCCTGGCGCGGGGTCTGGAAAGCCGCGGCGACTATAAACGCATGATGGATCACGCCGACATGCCACGCCAAGGCGATCGCGACGGCCGCGGCAATCTTTCTATGCGGGCGCTGGCGGATTTTACCTTATGGTTTCTACGCGTATGCATCGACCAGGTCAGTTTCATGTCGAGCCTGTTCGATTTGAACCAACTAGCCCGGCGCCTGCAGCGGTTCGTTCAACGCTACGACCTGAAGCCCGAAGCTTTCCGGCTGCTCGAGGAGGCGCTTCTGCGCGGCGAGTTCGATCGCGGTGAGGCCTCACGTATCGCTGGCTTGCCGGAACGTACGGCCCGCCGCGTGTTTACCGAGGTGCTCGAGCTTGGCCTGCTTGCGTCCGATACCCCGAAAGGACCGGTATCGCTACGCTTCCCGGTCGACACGTTGGACGAACTGTTTCCTAAGCTATTTCCGGAAACTTAGCGTCGCATAACTGCGCCTACTGTTTCCCCCCCCCCCCGGCGAGTTGCGAGCCGCCGGATAGGAAGAGTTAGACTTCAAATGTTCGGTGTGGACCATCCCGGAAGCACGCATGAAAATGCGGCGGCCGTACCGAGTTGCACTTTCGAGGCAGGCCATCAAAATCCTGACCGATCTCAGAGACATTTCCGGCGGCGAGGCGCTGCTGTTTCCAAGTGCGCGATCGGGTTCTCGTCCGATTCCGACAATACACTTAACGCCGCCCTGCGTCGCATGGGTTACAGCAAGAAAGAAGCAACGTCTCACGGTTCCCGAGCAACGGCATCAACTCGTTGAATGAATGCGGCAAGTGGCATCCAGACGCAAGAGAGACAGCTGGCCCATATTGAAAGGAACGGCGTTCGGCGCGCTTACGCCAGGGCGGAGCACTGGGAAAAGCGCGTCAGTATGATGCAGTTGGCGGGCCGATTATCTGGACGAAATTGGGTGCACGAAACCTGCAGTTAAACCCAAACAAGTGTAACTGCAACCCCGTGTCCGCACCTATCGTGAACATGAACGTCAGCTTTGCGTGCGTTATGACATTGGCCGCGTCTATGTTGGGGCGGAACCGGCGACGCAGTCCTTCGAGGGACAGGGGCTTTTCACAAATCTACGTCAAGCGGCTTAACTGGTTGTGAAGCTTCAATCGTTATTCCGAGTCGGCTGACGGCCGGCGTCAGCACAGCGTCAGGAACAGCGGTCTGGCTCAGCGTTCCGGCTTGTCGTCCCGGAGGATGCGCTCAGCGGCTCCGTCAAGATCCTCATATTGGCCACTCTTCAACGCCCACAGAAAGCCAGTCAGCCCCAGTGCGCCAAGAAATAGGGCGACTGGCATGAGGTAGACGAGTATCGTCATGATGACCGCGCTGGCGGGTGAATGCCGGAATGCGTTGCCGAAGAAGCCCTCGTCAGCTCGGCGAGCCTAAAGCCCTGCAGCCGCAGCCCGTTTCCGATCACCAGCAGCGATGAGGCGGACATCGCGACCGCGGCGATCAACGGCGTGACGTTGCCGAAGATGGCGATCGGCACGGCAACAGCGTTGTAGATGATCGCGATGGCTATGTTCTGGCGGATCAGCCGCCCTGCCTTCCGCGAGACGTCCAGCGCAAGGGGTACGGCCGAAAGGCTTTCACGCAGGAACACGAAATCGGCCGCGTTGCGGCCAATATCGGCGGCGGTCGCGGGAGCGATCGAGATGTGCGCGGCCCCGAGGGCCGGCGTGTCGTTGAGCCCGTCGCCCACCATAAGGACCTTATGGCCCGCTCTGGCTAGCGCTTCGATCCGCTCGACCTTGCCGGAGGGAAGCAGCGCCGGCACGAACTTCTCGATATCCAACGTCCGGGCAACTACGCCACAGGCACTGGCGATATCGCCTGACAGCATCTCGACCGACACGCCGGCATCTTTCAATTGCCCGACCGCCGCTCTGGCATCGGAGCGCGTCGCGTCCTCGAACGTGAAGGATGCGACGATCCTCCCATTTTTCGAAAGCACAGTCCCGCCAAAGCCACCATATCTGCCTTCGCCACCGGTCCGCGCTTTCCATCCGGCCCAGCCGCGCCGGCCAAGACGCCAGATGTTACCGGCGGCCGTGGCTTCGATGCCGAGACCCGGGTGCTCGCTGACGTCGTCAAGCTTCGGCTGTCCGGCAAAACCCGCGAATTGGGCTATGGCCTTTGAGAATGGATGACGCGAGTGCGCGGCTATGTCGGCCGCGATCGCCAGCATCGCAGGATCGATGGACGACGCGTTGACCAGCCTGGGCTGGCCGAGCGTGAGAGTGCCGGTCTTGTCGAACACCGCGATGTCGATCGCTGCCAGGCGCTCAATGGCCGATCCGTCCTTGACCATCACGCCGGCTTCGAACAAGCGGCGCGCCGCGACCACTTGCACGATCGGCACGGCCAGACCGAGCGCGCACGGGCATGTGATGATGAGAACGGCGATCGCGATCGTCACTGCCCGGTGCCAGTCACCGGTTGCCGCCATCCAGCCAAGGAACGTCACGAAGGCGGTGAGATGGACCACCGGCGCATAGAGCGCCGAGACACGGTCGGCGATACGCCGATAGTGCGCACGACCACCTTCGGCGGCTTCCATCAGCCGGACCATTTCCGCCAGGAAGGAGTCCTTTGCCGCAGCGGTCGCCTCGATGGTCAGCGGGCCGGTAAGATTGAGCGTGCCGGCCTGAACCTGTTCCCCGGACGCCACGGTTTTTGGTGTGCTCTCGCCGGAAACCAGCGAGCGGTCGAGATCCGACGCGCCCCGAATGATCCGGCCGTCGACAGGGATCCTTTCGCCGGCGACGACCAGAAGGTGCATGCCCGGTTCGATCTCGCCAACCGGCAGGTAGTCGCGCGCGCCATCGCCGCGCAGCACCATGGCGCCACGCGCCGCCAGCCGGGACAGACCTTTGACTGCGGTCCGTGCCCGTTCGCGCATGACGTGATCCAGGGTGCGGCCGATCAACAGGAAGAACAGCAGGGATACGGACGCGTCGAAATAGGCGTGATCGCCATGATTGATCGTCTCATAGAGGCTCATGGCGTAGGCGAGCGAGACTCCGACCGCGATGGGAACGTCCATGTTCATGCGGCCGTGGCGCAGCGCATTCCAGGCCGAGCGGAAGAAGATGCCGCCGGCGAAGGCAAGCGCCGGGATGGCGATCAGCGCCGAGACCCAGTGGAACAGGTCACGGGTCGCGCCTTCGGCGCCGGACCAGACAGAGACCGAAAGCAGCATGATGTTGCCCGCCGCGAACCCGGCGACCGCGACCGCGCGGATCAGCTCGGCAAGCGTCTTGTCCTTCTTATCAGCGTCGGCTTCGAACAGGTGCGCCTGAAAGCCCAGCCGTCCCAGCGCGGCGACAAACGGAGGCACAGAGTCCCCACGCCACCGGATCGCGACCCGTTTCGTCGACAGGTTGACACGAGCGCCTTCGACGCGATCGAGCCTTCCGAGAGCCGTCTCGATGGCCTGGATGCACGCCGCGCAGTGAACCGTCGGCACTGAAAGGTCGGTCTGCCAAAGATTGTCGCCAAGCGATCGGCTCGCCAACCTGATCTCCTGGCTAGACGGCAGGACCGATGTGGTACTGGTCAGATCCAGCGCCAGTTCCGCGCTGGGTGCACAACAGCTCATTGCAGCGCTCCTTGCGAAATCATGATCCGGCGAACGTCGCGATAGGGCTCTGTCAGACCGGCATCGGCGTCGACTTCGACGATCCAGACGCCATCCCTTGGCAAGTGCTGCGCGGCAAATTCCTGGTCCGAGACGAGGGCGAGAGTGACGGCCTTGTCCCCAGCCTCGTAGGCGGGATGACGAAACAGTATCTTGACGCCATGCAACGGGACCGGCTTGCCGGTGGTATCGCTCAAGCTGTAGCGGACCTCACCCCGAGCGATCGTCAGTTTGCCGGTCCAGCCGAGTGCCGCCTGCGCGCGCCCTTCCTCGGCCTTTCGGTTGAATTGCTGGCTGGCCACATAGGTGTTCTCGACGACAAGGCCGGTCCAGCTCGTGCTGGCGAGTGTCGCCATCGTGAGATTGACCGCGATGATCACGCCGAAAAAGCCGAGAATGGTGAGCAGCATGTGCCTGCCGGTGAACTCACGCGTCTTTTGCGTATTGGTGCTCATCTGGCGATCTCCGGTGCGTTGAAGGTGGCGGTGTATTCGTCCGATTCGAAGCTCGCTCTGTCCTCGACGCGGAACTTGAAGGTCTGCGCTATGCCGCGGATCTGATCGACCGGCTGGCGCACGAAGACCTTCAGCATGTTCAGCCGGTCGGGTTCGACCGCGATGGCGAAGAAGCGAGCTGCCGGCAGATCACTGCCGACGACGCTCATTTCGGCTCCCTGCAAGCCCTGCATCGTGACGACGATCGTCCTTGGCTCGGGGATCATGTTAAGCAGCTTGACGGTGTAACCGTTGCGGATCGAGCCGTCGGACAGGGTCACGAATTGCGGATTGCGGTCGTGCAGGACGTTGATCTCGAGTCGGTCGCGCGTCAGCAGCGAAGAGATCAAGGCAAGCCCGACCGCCGTCCACGCGCCCATGTAGAAGAAGGTCCTCGGCCGGAAGATCTTGCGAATATGGAAATGCGCCAACCTGGCGGAGAATGTGCTGTCGGCCGTTCTGACGAGTGAAGGGTTCACGGGACCGGAGCCGCCTGCGGTCGCCACCGCCATGTTGGCGTTGTAGTCGGACAGCGTCGCATAGGAGATCAGCCCGCGCTCCTTGCCGAGCTTGTTCATGACGCCGTCGCAGGCATCAAGGCACAGCGCGCAAGTGATGCATTCGAGTTGCTGGCCGTCGCGAATGTCGATCCCCATCGGGCAGACTGCGACACAGGCATTGCAGTCGACGCAGTCACCGACCGGCTGCCCCGCAGCCTGGACCTTCTTGGCGTGCCGCGAACGAGGTTCGCCACGCCAGTCATTGTAGGTCACAGTGAGCGAATTCTCGTCGAGCATGGCAGCCTGGATGCGCGGCCACGGGCACATGTAGGTGCAGACTTGCTCGCGCATCAGCCCGCCGAACGTGTAGGTGGTCGCCGTCAGCACCGCGATGGTGACGTAGGCGACCGAAGCGGCGGTGCCGTTGAATACGTCGCCGATCAGCGTCGGCGCATCGGCGAAATAGAGGATCCAGGCGCCGCCGGTAGCTGCCGCTATGACCAGCCAGATGGCGTGCTTCGATACGCGCAGCATCAGCTTGCGCGGGGTCCAGCGGCCGGCGTTGAGCTTCATGCGAGCGTTGCGATCACCTTCGATCGCCCGCTCCACGACTAGGAAAAGATCGACCCATACCGTCTGCGGGCAGGTATAGCCGCACCAGGCGCGGCCGACGGTGGACGTGATCAGGAAGAGGCCGATGCCGGCCATCATCAGAAGGCCGGCGACATAGTAGAATTCCTGCGGCCATATCTCGATGAAGAAGACGTAGAAACGGCGGTTGGCAAGATCGATCAGCACGGCCTGATCAGGAGCAAACGGACCTCGATCCCAGCGCAACCAGGGCATCAGATAATAGATGCCCAGCGTGATCGCCATCACCAGCCATTTGAAGCGGCGAAAGCTGCCCGAGGCGCGTTTAGGGAAGATTTTCTTGCGCGGAGCATAGAGCGGCTGTCGTGTCTTGGCGGAGTTGACCGCTTTTGCCTCGAGCCGCTCCATCTGCGTTTTATCCAGCACGTGCATCTCCACTCGCGCGCGGCCTATGACATCGTTGTGCGACGGTCTGCTTCGACAGACGTCCGGTCTGCAGTGAGCCCGCTTCGCCGTGTGGGCCGCGCCGCCTTGCTGCAGGTCAATCGCCGCATGCCGGAATGGTGTCGGGGCCCGACTCGTGCCGGGCCCCGTCGCTTGGCGGGGAGGGCCGAGAATAGGCTTCCGTTCCTATTCTCCGCCGCCAAGCGAATGGACATAAACCGCAAGTTCCTTAACCTTGGTCTCGCCGAGACGCCCGATCCAGGCCGGCATGACACCGTGCTTCGGCGCGCGGACTTGGACGGCGATGGCTGTCTCGCCGGGTGCGTAGAGCCAGATCGCATCGGTCAGATTGGGCGCGCCAAGCTCTTTGGTGCCTTTCGCATTATCGCCATGACAGGCGACGCAGTTTTCCGCGAATACCTTGGCGCCGGGCTCGATAAGACTTGCATCCTGGACCTTGCCCGAGAGGCTGGCGACATAGGCGCCGACCTGTGCGATCTGTTCGGGCGTGATGATGTCACCGAAGGGGGGCATTTCCGACTGCCGAGTATCCGGGTCGGATGCGAAACGGATGCCGTGCGCGATCGTTTGCTGGATCTGCTCGGTCGTGCCGCCCCATAGCCAATCGTCGTCGTTGAGGTTGGGAAAGCCCTTGGAACCCTGAGCGCCCGAGCCGTGGCATTGCACGCAATTGACCTTGAAGGTAGCTCCGCCGGCCGCTACCGCGAATTCACGCAGCGCGTCGTCGGCTGCAATCTCGGATACGGTCTTCTGCTGGATGGCCGCGACATATTTGCCCTTGGCGGCTTCGGCAGCCGCCAGCTCAATCTTGACAGCGTTGCGGCTGGAATAGCCAAGCACACCCTTGGTCGCGGAAGACAGCATCGGCCAAGCCGGATACGCAATTGTATAAGCCACCGCCCAAGCGACGGTGATGTAGAAGGTTATCACCCACCATCGGGGCAATGGGTTGTTGAGTTCCCTTATCCCGTCCCATTCATGACCGGTCGTTGAGATGCCCGAGACTTCATCGATATGCTCGCTGCTCATGATCAGTCGTCCTTGAGTGGAATCTGGGCGGCTTGATCGGCCTGTGTTTTGCCGCCGGGACGCAAGGCAAAGGCAATGCAGCCGACGAAGAAGAGCGCCATGGCAAGCAGACCCCAGCTGTCCGCGAATTCCCGCATCAAATTATAGCTCATTGCGTCCCCCTCAGCGGTAGCCGGCTGCATCGTCATAGGTCTTGAAATCGACCAGCGTGCCGAGCATCTGGAGATAGGCGACCAGCGCATCCATCTCGGTCACCTGCTGCGGATTGCCGTCCAGATCACCGACTTTGGCTTTCGGATAGCGTTTCTCGACGCCGGAGGCATCGGCATTCGGGTCGGCCTGGGCCATCAGATCGGCATTGGCGTGCGCGATCATGTCATCGGAGTACGGGACGCCAACACGCGCGTTCGCAACCAGATGCGTCGAGAAGTCCTTCACCTCGATCGGAGCGTCCTTCAGGAACGCATAGCTCGGCATGATCGATTCCGGCACCACGGAACGTGGATCGGAAAGATGTGCGACGTGCCATGCGTTCGAATAGCGGTCACCGACCCGGGCGAGATCGGGCCCGGTGCGCTTCGATCCCCATTGGAAGGGATGATCGTACATCGACTCGGCGGCCAGGCTGTAGTGGCCGTAGCGCTCGACCTCGTCACGGAAAGGCCTGATCATCTGGCTGTGGCAGAGGTAGCAGCCCTCGCGCACATAGATGTTGCGTCCGGCGAGTTCCAGTGGCGAGTAGGGCCGCATGCCTTCGACTTTCTCGATCGTGTTGTCGAGATAGAAGAGCGGCGCAATCTCGACGATGCCGCCGACGGTCACGACAAGAAGAGAGCCAACGAGAAGAAGCGTGGCGTTCTTCTCGATGATCGCGTGTTTGTCCATCAAGCCCATTGTCTGGCTCCCTATTCGGCAGGCCGGAGGGCGGGCTCGGAACCTGGCATTGGTTGCTCTTCGCGCTGGTGGCCAAGAATGGTCATGGTCACGTTCCAGGCCATGAGCAGGGCGCCGGTGAGGTACATCGCACCGCCGATGGCGCGCATGACGTAGAAGGGATGCATGGCGGCGACGGTTTCGGCGAAGGAGTAGACGAGGAAACCCTGCTCGTCGTATTCGCGCCACATCAAGCCCTGCATGATGCCGGAAACCCACATCACCGCGGCGTAGACGACGATCCCGAGGGTCGCCAGCCAGAAGTGCCAGGTGACGAGCCGCAGCGAATAGAGACGTTCACGGTTCCACAGTTTCGGCACCATGTAGTAGATCGCGCCGAACGAGATCATGCCGACCCAGCCGAGCGCGCCGGAATGGACATGGCCGATGGTCCAGTCCGTGTAGTGCGACAGCGAATTGACCGTCTTGATCGACATAATCGGACCTTCGAAGGTCGACATGCCGTAGAAGGCGACTGCCATCACCATCATGCGGATGATCGGATCGGTGCGCAGCTTGTCCCAGGCGCCGGACAGCGTCATCAGGCCATTGATCATACCGCCCCATGACGGCATCCACAGCATGATCGAGAACGCCATGCCGAGCGTCTGCGCCCAGTCGGGTAAGGCGGTGTAATGCAGGTGGTGCGGGCCGGCCCAGATGTAGAGAAAGATGATCGCCCAGAAGTGGACGATCGACAGGCGGTAGGAATAGACCGGCCGGTTCGCCTGCTTGGGCACGAAATAATACATCATGCCGAGGAACCCGGCGGTGAGGAAGAAACCGACGGCGTTGTGGCCATACCACCATTGCGTCAAGGCGTCCTGGACGCCGGAGAAGGCGGAGTAGCTCTTCGAGCCCAGGAACGACGCCGGCATCGACAGATTGTTGACCACATGCAGCATCGCGATTGTCACGATGAAGGACAGGTAGAACCAGTTGGCGACGTAGATATGCGGTTCCTTGCGCTTCAGGATCGTGCCGAGGAACAGGATGAGATAGGCGACCCAGACGATGGTCAGCCAGAGATCCACATACCATTCGGGTTCGGCGTATTCGCGGGCTTCGGTGATGCCGAGCAGGTAGCCGGTCGCGGCCATGACGATGAACAGCTGGTAACCCCAGAACACAAACCAGGCCAGTTTGCCGCCAAACAGCCGGGCGCGGCACGTGCGCTGCACGACATAGAGAGACGTGCAAAGCAAAGCGTTGCCGCCGAAGGCGAAGACGACGCCGGATGTGTGCAGCGGCCGCAGCCGGCCGAAATTGAACCAGGGTTGGATGTTGAGGTGAGGGTATGCCAGCTGCAGGGCAATGATCACACCGACGAGCATGCCGACGACGCCCCAGAATACCGTTGCAATGGCTCCGTAGCGGATCGGGCCATCCATGTAGGCGGAGGTGTCGATCGGAGCCGCCGGCTTGAAATCTGTGTTGCGCAGCAGGATCGCGGTAAAGCCAGCCACGGCGAAGAACAAAACCCCCATATGCTGGCGAAAAGGTCCTTCTACGCCGAAGCCGGCAGCCACCAGGGCCGCAAAAGCAAACAGGCTTAGAACGACGATCTCCGTGCCGAATTTCATGACATGTCCCCGACCAGGATTCCAATGCGCGGACGCCAAATCCGCGGTGCATTAATTCCGTAGTTGCCGCCTGCTCGCCCTGATCCATGTCAGAGCCGCACGATTTTGCTTCGGGCAGCATCGAGTTCGGTGCAATCAGAAGGTGGCGATTTGAACAAGGAAACGCAGCACGGGCCAACCCGCTCATGGACAAGTGCGGCTTTCTCGCGCCAGACCGGCACAGAGGCGATTCATCCGGGCGAGGTCATGAAGCTTGCCCATCGGGAAAAGCTGGAACTCTGCTTCTCGCTGGAAAGCATTGCCGATGCACTGCCGAACGTCGACCGCCTCAAATGTCTTGGAACGGCCAAGAAGATCGTTCCGCTGCTCCGTGACATTCATGGGTTTGAGGAGAGGGTGATTTTCCCTGCGTATGAGGCGCACTTGACCCCGGCCGAGGCCAAACTTGCCTCTACCAGCCGGTTGCGCATCGAGCACCTTGAGGATCAATGCTTCGCTGGCGAGGTGGCCGAAACGCTCCTAGCGATCGGTCATGGTGATCCGATAGAGAGCGCGGAAGCTGTCGGATTCATGCTACGCGGCTTCTTCGAAGGCTTGCGGCGACACATCGCTTTCGAACGCGAGCATGTCCTGCCGCGGATCGTAATAAGCGACGAAGGCCCCGACGCTTAGGTCTCATTCACAAAGGCCGGTTGCCGCGCGCCTCGGCCGCCGCAGCGCTGCTCCAGCCGGCTCATGCTGTCGACCGTTACATGGCGTTTGTTCTCGATCCGGATCGCGCCGTCAGCCCGCAATCGCGTAAGCTGGCGGCTCACGGTCTCGTTCGTCAGTCCAAGGAAATCAGAGATGTCGGCACGTGTCAGCGGCAGATCGAAGCATGCCGACCCAGCCGCCGGGTCGATACTGGAATCCATATTCCGGGCGATCATGAGGAGAAAGCTCGCCACCTTCTCCGGTGCGGTCTTGCGCCCGAGAGTCACCATCCATTCAAGTGCCTCGTCGAGTTCGTCCAGCGTCTGCTTGAGCAGGCGATGCTCGAGTCCCGGTGATTCCTTCATTATCCGTTCAACGGCCGCCTTCGGAAACGAGCACAGCGAGACGGAGGTTGCCGCTTCCACATTGATCGTGCTTTTCACCTTGAAGGGCCGTCCCAGAAAATCCGGTGCGAACCGAAGACCGACAATCTGCTGGCGGCCGTCCGAAAGGCACTTCGTCAGCTTCACAACGCCTGAAAGCAAGTTTGAATAGCTGTCGACGGCCTCGGCGTCGGCGATCAGTTCGACCCCCGGCTCGAGCTTGTGCCGCGACGAAGTTTTGGCGAGCCCAACCAAATGGTTTGGATCGAGCGCAGCGCAGACGCCGCGATGTCGTGCTGCGCAAGACAGGCAAAGAACGGGAATGCCGGAACTGTGAATGTCTTGCCGTACTGTCATTACGCTCGCGCTACCGATCCCAAGTTTCGACAGGATAGCAAGCGATGGCAGAGAAATCCTTGCGGCAGTTTGTCCGTGCTGGAGGCTGACCGAAATCAGGGCATTGGCTCTTCGACGCGTCCAGACTTCCGGCGAGGCAAAAACGGCGGACCACCAAATGAGACCGGAATTAGCTGCCAGGCTTGGCGAGAACGTCCCGCGTTATACCAGTTACCCGACCGCGCCGCATTTCCATCCTGGCGTCGACGCTGATGTCTATCGAAGCTGGTTGAAGGCGCTCGAAAGCGGTGACGAGGTCTCGCTGTACCTGCACATCCCTTATTGCGACCGGCTGTGCTGGTTCTGTGCGTGCCATACAAAGCAGACCCGCCGCTACGAGCCGGTGGCTTCGTATCTCCGCTCGCTTCACGCGGAGATCGCGACTGTCGCCGGTCTTGTCGGCGGCAAGGCCCATGTCCGCGCCGTGCATTTCGGCGGCGGCTCGCCGACCATGCTGAAGCCCGAGGATATGATAGCCTTGGGAACTGTCCTGCGGGATAGCTTCGATTTTCTTGCCGATGCGAAGATCAGCGTCGAAATCGAACCCAACGACATGGACGAAGCCCGCCTTGATACACTTGCCGAGATCGGCATGGCGCGGGCGAGCCTCGGCGTTCAGGATTTCGATCCGAAGGTGCAGAAGGCGATCAACCGCGAGCAGAGCTTTTTGCAGACCAAGGCGGTTGTCGACGGCATTCGCTCTCGCGGCGTAGGGTCCGTGAACCTCGATTTGCTTTACGGCCTGCCGCATCAGACCAGGGAGAGCGTCTGTTCCACCGTGGCGCAGGCGCTGACTCTGGAGCCGGACCGGATGGCGCTGTTCGGCTACGCGCATGTGCCCTGGTTCAAGAAGCATCAGACTATGATCGACGAGGCATGGTTGCCGGGTCCGGCCGAACGGTTCGCTCAGTGGCAAATTGCCGCCCGTCTGATCATGGGCGCCGGATACGAGGCGATTGGAATAGACCATTTCGCCAAGCCGGATGATGCGCTTGCAGTCTCGGCTCGCGCGGGAACAATCCGCCGCAATTTCCAGGGCTACACCGAGGATCGCTGCGAAACACTGATCGGGCTCGGGCCGTCATCGATCAGCCGGTTTCGACAGGGCTATTCGCAGAACATGCCGTCGACAGCCGAATATGGACGCATGGTCGAGGGGGGACATCTGGCCACGGTCCGCGGCATCGCGTTTTCCGAAGATGACCGTGTTCGCGGCTGGATCATCGAGCGCTTGATGTGCGATTTCGGCTTTTCAGCAGCCGATCTGGTGGAACGCTTCGGGGAAGCCGGACAAAAGCTTCTTTTCCAAGCAAGCTCCATCGCCATTGGCGACCCTGCTCGACCGCTTGAACTCCAAGGTGACAGTTACGTCGTATCGGCGGAAAGTCGTCCCTTTGTAAGGAGCATTGCAGCGAAGTTCGACAAATATTTCGAAAGTGGAACGGCCAGGCACTCAGTGGCAGTCTGAGTGCCACAGACGAACGTCACCGTCTTCAGTCGATCGCGAACCTCCTCAAAATCGCCGAAACCAGCAGCTAACAATTCGATAGTGCATATGTTTACGATGCTGTGACGACGCGGGTATTTCCCAAAGGGGGTCGCATGGCAGAGGGCTGGGACCCGCCGGAACCCTGCAGGCAGGGCTCCACTTCGTATCCGCCCAAGCAGGTTGGATTGTTCGGCCCAGTCTTCACTGAATGTCAGCGACGCACCCCATTGCGGCTTCCGCTACTCAGCGCTGCGGCTCTTGAATGCCCCTTTGAGATGAGCTCATTCTGAGTAACAACCGCACGGCGTTCCCACGTGTCTGAAACCATGCATCAGTGCGCCTAGCACGCCCTGCGCCTGTTCGCGGTTTCCGGGCCGCCCAGGCACTTACTTGACCTCCAGCTGCTCGAAGTTCGCGCATAGGCCTTACATGACGGATCGGTAGGCCGCGACCGCCGGGAAATTAGGCACCCGGGCGGCTGCGCCAATTGACTAACTTTATGCTTCGATTACTCGGAATCTGAACCTGACACGCGTCGCGATTTCTCTGACATGCCGGCGGGCAAGCTTTCCTTTCTGGCCTTGGCAAACGCTCTGTCACCTTCCAGAAACCCTGCCAGCATGAAAGGTATGAGTTCCGCTACCGTTTCAGACTCGCCATAGGTCTGGCGGTAAAGCGCCGCATAGTCCTTGAGTGCTTGGTTCAGGTCCGCGCTAACGGTGATGGTCATCTTCGAAGGTGTCCGGTCTGGAAGCTTTCCAAGTTTCAGATCTGCCATGATTACTCCTGTTCAAGTCGGGTATGGGCGCAGCACAAGATCCTTGTGTACAATCACGCGTAGGGGCCAACCGGGGCGGACGATAATGGTGGGTTGAATATTCAGGTTCTTTTCGGTGATGCGCTGGCCGGCTTGACTGATGTTTTGCTGAGTGGATTCCCGGATCGCCTTAACTAGGTCGCTTTCGTTTTCCCCAAAGCTCAACTCGGTACCAACGCCCAGTAGCGTCGCTAGAGCAACTCCCTTGATCAGCTGCCAGGTGTGAAAATCGACCTTGTCTTCAAGCCCAGCATAGCCGGCAGTATCCGTCGCTGGCAGATTGTCGATTTCGATCGAGGAACCGTCCGGCAGGATTATTCGCTGCCAGACCAGCAATGCGCGCCTCTGCCCAAAAGCCACGACGCTGTCATAAGTGCCGATGAGGCGTGAGCCTTGCGGAATGAGCACAATGCTGCCGGTGACTGTGTCGTGCACATTCTCGGTGACCTGCGCGACGACAAGGCCAGGCAAGTCGGAATTTATGCCGGTGACGAGACTGGCCGCGATCACGCTGCCGGCCATCAGTTGGTAGGGCGAGGCCGGCGTCTGCAGCGCATGCGGATTGTAGATCCCGCTTGTGTTTCGCTGACTGACAAAATCGAGCTTGCGCTGTTGGTTGTTCTGGTCACCCTCGGCTGGGGCAACGGAAGCTGACGCGCGCGTCGCTCCGGATTGCGGAAGCGCCTCAGACGGCTGCTGCGCACTCGGCCCGCCGCCGGCGACATCTGTCTGTCTGGGTCGATTGTCGATCCGGAACAAGACTTGCGACTCGCGCGCCTCAATTGCTTGCTGGGCAAGGCGCTGCTCCTCGGCGGAGATATCCTGCCCTGGCGCGATGCCGAGCTGACGTTGGCGTTCAAGGATGGGGCGACCGAGGTCGCCGGGCAGTGGCGGTCCGAGCACAGGGGCCTTCGGCATGATCCCGGAATAGTCCTTGGGAAGCGCTTCTAGTCCCTCGGCGGGTGGCTTGCGCTCGGTGTTATAGCGGTCCTCTGCCTGGTGCTTGATACGCCATGCCGGTCCTTGAAGCGCCATCATCGTGACGCCCAGAATGGCACCGGATCCGACTGCAGCGATGGCGACGATCACACCGCGCCTGAATCGGACAGCGCGGCGGGGCGAGGCTCGCAATTGCAGCTGCTCGGGATCGAGTTTCGGCGGCGCATCGGATCGGGAAGTATCGGTCATGAGCGCTCCCCTCACCTGCTGGGCCGCGCAAAGAGCGGAATCCGCCGCGGCGGTTGCCGGCCGTCAGTCCTGGTGATGCGCACCACCTGCTGCTGCTTGCTGCCTAGACGCAGTTCTGCAGCGCCAAAGAGGCGATCGACGATGTAGTAGTTGCCGCGCATGCGATAATTGACGAGCTGGCTGTCCCCATCGGCACCGACGATGAAGAGAGGAGGCGCTTCACCCTGATCAATGCGACGGGGGAATTCGATATAGACCTTGCTGCCATCGTCGAAAGCGCGCGTCGGCCTCCAGGGTGGTGTGTCGCCGGTGATTGAATACCGAAAGCGGATATTCTCGAGCGCCACATTTGACGCCACCGGCGTGGCAGCCTCGGCTTGGACGTTGCGCTGGCGTAGCGCGATGATCTGGTCCTCGCTATAGGTCCAGGAGATCGCCGCCATTGAGGTCTTCTCGGTGCTTTGAAGCTGCAAATGGTAGGTGCGTCGTTCCGTGGTGATCACCAGATTTGTGTTAAGTCCCGGCGCGAAGGGTTTTACCAGCACATGGGTGCGCTGATTGTCACCGGTGCCGCTGACGGTATCGCCGATCACCCAACGCACCGTGTCGCCGGCCGACACGGCTGTTAGCTTCTCGCCCGGCTGGAGTGCGATATCGGTGACGCGCTCCGGCGCGGCATAGAGCTGATAGAGTGCGCCATCGGCGAATGGATAGACCTGAACCGCATTCACGTACCCATACCTGGTGGGTTGCTGCGTCGCTGCTTTATTGGCATCGGAGACCCGTTCTTCAGGAGAGCGCTTGTCATCGGCCACCCTGCCCGGATCGGGCTGTAGCTGACCTGGCAACGGCAGCGGCTTTGGCACTTCGACTATCTTGACCGGCTTCTCCGACGGCTTCTCGATTGCGGCTGGTTTGAAATCGGCAGCATCATAGTAAATCTCAGGCGGCGGTACCGGCTTCGACGCGCAGGCGGAGAGGACTGCTGTAGACGCCGACAGGATCAGCACGGCACGGACCGACGACATTCTATTCTTCATTGGTGGACTCCTTTTGGGGAAACGGACGTCGGCGCAGCACTGTCGAGCTCGCGCGACCAGTCGATCGCATTGATGAAGACGCCGAGCGGGTTGTTGCGCAGTTGGTCAGTATTGCTTGGCGGGCGGATCACGATGGTGAGGATCGCGGTCCAGCGCGTCGTGCTGGCAAGGCTGCCGCGCTCAAAAACCTGCTCGGCCCATTTGACCTGGAACGAGCTGTCGGAAGCCCTGACCACGCTGGTCACTTGCACCGACACGCTGCGTGTGCCGATCTGGCCGAAAGGATCGTTCGCCTTGGCGTACTCGTTGAGAAAGAGCGCCGCGCGGTCGGTGGCGAAGTCATAGGCCGAAAGCCAGTTCTGCCGCACCAGCACCGGATCGGTGGAAACGGAACGGACATTCTGAATGAAGCGGCCGAGATGCCACGCGATCTGGGCATCGGAGGGCTCGTAGTCCCGGATTGCCGGCGCAACGGCGCGTGCCTCGCCGAAGCCGTCGACCTCGACGACGTAAGGCACGACGCGGCTCTGCATCGACTGCCACACGAGTCCGCCGGAAAGTCCGGCCGCCAAGGTCAGACAGCCAAGAGCCATGAACCGCCAGTTGCGGGCCTGCACTCGAGATGAGCCTATGCGCTCGTCCCAGAGCTGCGCGGCCTTCTGATACGGCGTGACCGGCTCGGGCGTCTTGCCGTAACGTTGAATGGGTCGCTTGAATAGCATTTAGTCGTCCTTGTCGTTGAGAGAGGGATTGGCGCTGCCTCCCGGCCTGTCGCCTTCACGGACGGCCTGCATGGCGGCGTGACGGTGGGCACGGGCTGTCTGTTCGGAACGCAGGCGCCTGGCCCAGCCGGGCGCGGCATCAGCGACCGGACCAGTAGGGCTTCCGGTCATGGATGCGGTCGGCGCACCACCGGTCGCGGTCCAGGCAGCTTCGCGCCCCGCATCAACGCTGCGCCCGAAGCCTCCTGCGGCAGATCGTGCCGCCCGCATTGCGGCGCCGCCGGCGGCGCTTGTCACACCATGCATTCCAGCAGCTACACCGGGCAGGCCGGACTCGGGCGATGTTGCGCGCCCGATCTGCCAGGCCGTAGAAGCCGCTGACCCCATGGTCGTGCCGGCACGGAGTGCGGTGAGACCGCTGCCGGTTGCCATGCGCGCGCCGGCAAATGCTGCCCCTGCGGCAACGAGCGATGCACCGGCTGCGGCTGCCGTGGTTCCAAGTGCGGCGCCCGCGCCAAGCTGCGGCGCGCCCGAGACAAGACCGGAGGCTATCCCAGGTCCGAAAATTCCGAGACCAAGGAGCGCCAAGGCGCCCAGGACCTGTGACATGGCGGCGGCCAGATCCGGCTCCTTGCCTTGCAGCGCGGAAGCGAACTCGCCAAAGAGCGTGGAGCCGATGCCGATGATGACGGCCAACACCATCACCTTGATGCCCGACGAGATGACATTGCCGAGCACGCGCTCGGCGAGAAACGCTGACCGGTTCCAAAGCGCGAAGGGCACAAGAATGAATCCGGCCAGAGTGGTGAGTTTGAATTCGAGGATGGTGATGAAGAGTTGGATGGAGAGGATGAAGAAGGCGATGATGACCAGGAACCAGGCCACGAGCAGCACGAAGATGGTGAGCGCGTTGCCGAAGATTTCTGGGAAGCCGAGAAGCTGGCTTGCCTGATCGAGAAGCGGCCAGGCGCCCTCGAAACCGGTTGCGGCAATGCGGCCCGGATGCAGGAGATTGTCGGCAGATAGGTTGCCGGATGACGCATTGATGCCGAGACCGGCAAAAGACCGATAAATGATGTCGGCGAGGTTCTTGAAGTTATTCAAGATGAAGGCAAAGACGCCGACATAGAGCACTTTGCGGATGAGCCGGCCGAATGTGTTGGGTTCGCCGCCGAATGCCCAGGCGAGGCCGGCAAGTGTGACGTCGATGCCGATCAGGGTCGTGGTAAGGAAGGCGACATCGCCCGAGAGCAGACCGAACCCGCTATCGATGTAGCGGATGAAGGTCTCCATGAAGCGATCAATGACCCCAAGGTCGTTCATGCCGCCTTCCTCGTCGTCAAGAGATTGGTGATCAGTTGCCGGGATAGGCCGTGCCTGTGCCGAGGAAGCGCTTTGTCGTCTCGCGCGCGGCCTCCTCGGACTGCGCCTTGCGCGCCGCATCCTCGGCCTCAGCGCGGAACTGCGTTGCGAGCAGCGTCTGGATCTGCATCTGCTGCTTGGTCGAAAGCGCAAGGAGCTGGTTAGTGGCCTGACTTGCCTGAAGCGCACCGGCCGCGCCTTGGCTGCGGTTGACGAGATCGGCAAGCAGGTCGCCATCACCGCGAACATTCTCGACGATCTGCGACTGAACACCCATGGTCTGACGGAATGCCTGCATTGCGCTTTGCCAGCGGTCACGTGCGGCGCTCGCCACCTCGCTGACCTTGATCGTGGCGTCGTAGCTTTCCGGATATTGATTACGCCACTGGTCCTGAAGCTTGTTGAGATCAAAGCTCAGGCCACTTGCCTGGTCCATCAGAGCGTCGATCCGTTGGAGCGAGCCGGTAAGCTGACCCACGGAAGAAAAATCCAGACTCTGAAGATTGCGTGCCATGTTCTGCAGCACGGTCGCCTGATTCTGGAGCGACTGGATCTGGTTGTTGATCTGCTCCAGCGAGCGCGCCGCCGTGAGCACGTTCTGTGCGTAGTTCGACGGATCGAACACGATGAGCGCGTAGGCCGGCTGCACGTAGTCGGCCATCGGCTTGGCGATCAACGAAAGGGTGATCAGGCCCGAGAGAAAGCGGCGCCGCATCATGACGATTGCTCCTTGGTTGGTTGAGGGAATTGCTGGAGAAGCTCGGCCGCCCAATCCAGGCCGCGGGCGCCGAGGAAGCGAAAGACAAAGCTGTCCTGCCCGTGCTTGGACAGGACCCTGTCGATCAGGCTTTGCGCGGCTGGACCCGAGGCGCCGCAAAGTGCAAGCGCGATGGGGCCGAGCCCGAGCTCGAAGAGACGGTTGCCGCAGCGCGACTGCAAATAGTAGTGCCGCTTCGGCGTGGCCCGGGCGATCAGTTCAATCTGCCGGTCGTTGAGACCGAAGCGCTCATAGGCAGTCCGTGCCTGCGGTTCCACGGCACGATCATTGGGGAGAAAAATGCGCTGTGGGCAGCTCTCGATGATCGCCGGCGCTATTGCAGAGCCGGCGATGTCGGCAAGCGACTGCGTGGCGAAGATCACCGATACGTTCTTCTTTCGCAGCACCTTCAGCCATTCGCGGATGCGGGCAGCAAAAAGCGGATTGTCGAGATAGACCCAGGCCTCATCGAGCATGAGCAGCGTCGGTCGCCCGTCGAACCGCTCCTCAAGGCGATGGAAGAGATAGGTGAGCACAGGCAGCACAGCGCTTTGGCTATGCATCAGCTCCTCGGTCTCGAAGCACTGCACATCCGACAAGGCCAGCCGATCGTCATCGGCATCGAGCAATCGGCCGAAGGGACCGTCGAGCGTGTAGGGCATTAAGGCGGACTTCAGTGCATTGGACTGAAGCAGGACCGACAGACCGGTCAGCGTGCGCTCCTGCGCCGGCGCGGTGGCGAGGCTGTTGAGCGCCGACCAGATCGCCTCCTTCACCTCCGGCGTGAGGGTGACGTTCTCATGAGCAATCAGGCCGGCGATCCATTCAGCTGCCCAGCTGCGCCTACCCTGATCACCGATATTGCGCAGTGGCTGGAAGGCAAGCGCACCGTCCGAACCCAAGACATGATGCTCTCCACCCATGGCGAGCGTTGCCGCGCGCGCCGAATTGCCTTTGTCGAAGACATAGACCTGCGCGCCGGCATAGCGACGAAACTGCAGGGCGATCAGGGCAAGCAGCACCGATTTTCCGGCGCCGGTCGGTCCAACGATCAGCATGTGGCCGACATCTTCGACATGGGAAGAAAGCCGGAACGGAGTCGACCCGCTGGTTTCGGCGATGAGGAGCGGCGGGGCCTCTCGTCCAGTGACTTCAGCCAGATGCTCGTTCGCCGCAGGACCGGCCCACACCGAGGAAAGCGGCATGAGATGGGCAAGGTTCAGCGTGTGAACGAGCGGCTGACGAACGTTGGCATAGACATGACCCGGCAGCGAGCCGAGCCAGGCTTCGACCGCATTGACGCTTTCGCGGATGGTGGTGAACCCGAGCCCATTGATGATGCGCTCGACCGCGCGAAGTTTCTCAGCGGCGGCTTGGCGATCCTCGTCCCATACCGTCACCGTTGCAGTGAGATACCCGAAGCCGACATGATCGCCGCCCAACGCCTGAAGTGCTTCATCGGCGTCGAGCGCCTTATTGTCGGCGTCGCTGTCGACGAGCGGAACGGGTTCGTTGCTTACAACCTCGCGCAGGATTGCGACGATCGATTTGCGCTTGGCAAACCACTGCCGGCGCAAGCGGGTCAGCGTCTTGGTGGCCTCGGTCTTGCCGAGCGGAATGAAGCGCGTCATCCAGCGATAGGCGAAATCCTGATGATTGAGGGCATCGAGGATTCCGGGCCGGGTGAGGTTCGGAAAGCCGAGGATGGTAAGTGTGCGAAGATGTTGCTCACCCAGCATCGGCTCCAAGCCGCCGGTAAGCGGCACATCGACCAGGATGCCGTCCAGATACATTGGCGTTTCCGGCACGGCGACCGGATGGCGGCGGGTCGAGATCGTGTCGTGCAGGTATGTCAGCGTCTCGGCGTCATCGAGCGGACGCACTTCGGGCATGAAGCCCGACAGAAGATCCAGCACACGGTCGGTCTCGTCACGGAACCGCGCCATCTCCTGGCGCCAGTCTCTTTCGCCTTCTGAATGATGCGAGTCGACGAGCGCGCTTTCCGCCCGCGCCTGGGCGTCCGGTGGCGGCATGGACAGCAAGGTCAGGTGATAGCGGCTCTCGAAATGCGCGACCTTGCCTTCGAAGGCAGCACGCCGTTCTTCATCAACCAGCCATGACGCCGCGTCTGGGAAACGCGAGGACGGATAGCCCAGCGCTTCGATGCGCTCCGCCTCGAAAAACAATGTCCAGCCGGAGCCAAGGCGTCTAAGCGCATTGTTGGCCCGGGCGCAGATGCCGATGAGTTCGGCTTCGGTCGAGCTTTCCAGATCGGGCCCGCGAAACCGAAGAGTCCGCTGAACGCTGCCGTCCTTGTTGAGCACGATGCCGGGCGCCACCAGTGCTGCCCAGGGCAGATGGTCGGCAAGCCGGTCGGCCTTGCCGCGATATTCCGAAAGGTTCAGCATGCGAGCCATCCCCTCAGGCGAAGGTGACGGACAAGCACGCTGGCAAAGTCGGGATCGCGCCTTGCGGCAAAGACCGCGAGCGTGTGGCCGCCAAGCCAGAGCACTAGCCCGGCAATCCATTGCTGCAAGCCTAGTCCGATGGCCGCAGCCACCGTGCCGTTGAGGATCGCCACCGCCCGCGGCGCGCCGCCCAGCAGGATCGGTTCAGTCAATGCCCGGTGAACGGGAACCTCGAAGCCCTCGATATGTTGCACTCCGGCGGTCATCAGACGAGCGCCCCGCCGCCGAAGGAGAAGAACGAGAGGAAGAAGCTCGATGCGGCGAAGGCGATCGATAGGCCGAAGACGATCTGAATCAGCCGGCGGAAACCGCCGGCAGTATCGCCGAAGGCAAGGGTCAGGCCGGTGGTGATGATGATGATCACCGCGACGATTTTGGCGACCGGTCCCTGCACCGATTCCAGGATCTGCTGCAGCGGCTGTTCCCAAGGCATGCCGGAGCCGGCAGCGTGCGCCGGAACTGTGAGAAGAAACGCGAGCGCGGCAAACGATAGAAAGCGGAGCTTCTTGCGCATAAGGGGCCTTTCAGAGTTGCTGGAGTTGCGGAGGCGTGAGTGGGGTGACGGCGTAGTCGCCGCTGCCGTCGAGACCTGTGACCTCAGCGATTGCATCGATGCGGCGCGACGAGCCGCGCCCCGCGATGAAGACGATGAGATCGATGGCATCGGCGATGAGGCGGCGCGGCACGGTGACGACAGCTTCCTGTGCAAGCTGCTCGATGCGATAGAGGGCAGAGCGCGCCGAATTGGCATGAACCGTGGCGATGCCGCCGGGGTGCCCGGTGTTCCATGCCTTGAGCATGTCCAGCGCTTCCGCGCCCCTGACTTCACCGACGATGATGCGGTCGGGGCGGAGCCGGAGCGTCGAGCGCACGAGATCGGCGAGTGTGACCGAGCCCCGCCTGGTTCTCAGGGCAACGCAGTCCTTTGCTGCGCATTGCAGTTCGCGGGTGTCCTCGATGAGGATCACTCGCTCGTCGCATTCGGCGACTTCGGCCAGCAGCGCATTGGCAAGCGTCGTCTTACCCGACGACGTGCCTCCGGCGACAAGGATGTTGCGCCGTTCTCGGACTGCCTTTATCAACGCATCGGCCTGCAGCGGCAACATGATGCGATCCGCAACATAGTTGGCCAGCGTGTAGAGCTTTGCGGCTGGTTTGCGGATGGCAAAGCAAGGCGCCAGCACGACAGGCGGCAGCAGTCCCTCGAAGCGTTCGCCCGATGGCAATTCGGCGCTGACAATCGGATTGTCCGCATGCGCCTCGGCACGCACGTGGGAAGCGACTAGGCGGATGATGCGTTCCGCCTCGGAAGGATGCATATGCACGGCCGTATCGATTCGGCCTTCTCCCAGCCGGTCGAGCCGCAGCGCGCCATCGGGATTGACCATCACCTCGATGACCAATGGATCGGCCAGCGCCTCAGTGATCGTCGGACCCATGGCGGTGCGCAGCATGGCGCGGCGTCGGTGGTCGGCCTCTGGATGAGCGCTCATCCTTCCCCTCCTCCGCCATTGTCTTTGCCAAGCGAGCGTTTCCCCGATGCGATCTGGCGACCGACCTGCTCGACGAATTTGTCGAAACGCTCCTGAGCAATCGCCTGTGTCGCCTTGTCCGGAACAGGCGTGTGGGCATGAAGCGTGATCGAAAAGCGGATGAAGAGCGCCAAGCTTTCCAATGTCATGTCGACATCGCGCCTGACGTGACTGAGGTCGCGGGAAAGACGGTCCAGCCTCATGCCATAGCGCCGATCGAGTTCATTCTCGCCACGCCGCTCGATGAAAGCTTCTACGGCCTTCGCGACGACCGCGGATTTTGTGGTCGAGGGATCGCGGCTGAGGTTGTCCAGCTTCTCGCTCAATTCCGGTTCGAGCAGAAACTGGTGACGAATGCGGTGGGGCTTCATGCGCTTGTTCCAACTGGCCGGCGCTGGCGGGCCGGCGGCGGAACAAGCATTATCGAGATGCCCAAAATTGCTTACGGCCGTTATCTACGCTGAGATACGCTCGAGCTGCGGAAAGCGTTCAGAAGCCGGGGACGATATCCTTATCATCGCCCCTTCCCTCGTTGATGCCATAGGCACCTGCGACGGTGGAGATCCGGTCCATGACGCGCTTGTCCGCCATCGCCTCGCTATCATCGTCTGCGGGTCTGGACAGATCGTCCTGGTCCGGTTCCTGGGTGACGGCGGTATGTTCTTCGGGTAGGCCAGGATGGCGCTGCTGCTGAACACCTCCCTCGTCCGCATGCGCGGCGCCAGCGCTTTCATCGTCGGACGCAAGACGACGGTCGACGCCGCGTACTTGCCCAGTCCAATCGTCCGGCCGCGACATCGGGCAGTCCGCGTAGGGTCCGTCGCGCAACACCGGCGAAGGCAGCACCCGCTCGGTGAAATTGTGATCCTCATAGTATCGCAGCTTTTTGGCCCGGATGGGGGGCAATCCCGAAACCAGCACCAGTTCGTCCGCGGGCGGCAATTGCATCACCTCGCCCGGTGTCAGCAGCGGGCGGGCGGTTTCCTGGCGGCTCACCATGACATGCGAGAGCCAAGGTGCCAGCCGGTGGCCCGCATAGTTGCGCATGGATCTGAGTTCCGTGGCCGTGCCAAGCGCGTCCGAGATTCGCTTGGCCGTGCGCTCATCATTGGAGGAAAAGGCAATTCGCAAATGGCAGTTGTCCAGAATAGCGTTGTTGTCGCCATACGCTTTGGAGATCTGGTTCAACGATTGCGCGATCAAGTAGGCACGAATTCCGTAACCGGCCATAAACGCGAGCGCGGTCTCAAAGAAGTCGAGGCGACCGAGCGCCGGAAACTCATCCAGCATCATCAGCAGTTGATGCTTGCGGCTCTTCTTTGGGTCACCCTCGAGGCGCTCCGTCAGCCGCCTGCCGATCTGGTTCAGGATCAGTCGCACCAAGGGCTTGGTGCGCGAGATGTCCGATGGCGGCACGACCAGATAGAGCGACATCGGCCACTCCGCATCCATCAGATCGGCAATGCGCCAGTCGCAGTCCGATGTTACCGCCGCCACGGTCGGATCACGGTAGAGGCCGAGAAAAGACATGGCGGTCGAGAGGACGCCTGAACGTTCGTTCTCCGATTTGTTCAACACCTCTCGTGCCGCCGAGGCCACGACGGGATGGACCTGAGGCTTATTGGCCGCGCCGAGATGGTTGGTCGTCATCATTCGCCGCAAAGTCGCGGCAAACGAGCGTTGCGGGTCCGAGAGAAAGGTGGCGACGCGGGCAAGAGTCTTTTCCTCTTCGGCGTAGAGCACGTGCAAGATAGCGCCCACCAGGAGTGAATGACTGGTCTTCTCCCAATGATTCCGCCGCTCCAGCGCGCCTTCCGGATCGACTAGAATGTCGGCGATGTTTTGGACATCGCGAATCTCGTCCGAACCTTTGCGTACCTCCAGCAGCGGGTTGTAGCGGGCCGATCGCGGATCAGTCGGATTGAACAAAAGGCAATGCGAGAACCTCGACCGCCAGCCGGAGCTCAGCTGCCAGTTCTCGCCTTTGATGTCGTGAATGACGGCCGAGCCGGACCAGGAGAGAAGGGTTGGGACAACCAGTCCGACGCCCTTGCCGGAACGTGTCGGCGCAAAGGCCATGACGTGCTCAGGCCCGTCATGACGCAGATACCGGTCCTTCAGTTTGCCGAGGAAGACGCCTGCCGGCTGAAACAGCCCTGCTTTCTCGATCTCCCGCGTCGCCGCCCATCGAGAGGAGCCATAGGTGGTGACCAAGCCGCGCTGGCGCGCGCGCCAGAGGGAACCAGCGATCGCAGCGGCACAGCCCATGAATCCACTGGTGCCCGCAAGCATGCCCGCCTTGTCGAATACCTCGGGCGCATAGGCATCGAATTGGAACCACCATTCCAACAGTTTCCACGGCTCGTAGATCGGCCAGCCAGCCGCGACAAACCATGGCGCGCCGAGTTGTTCCTGAAAGGCTAGCATATGAGCGCACCATTGCGTGGCAGCCCACACGCCGAGGAGAACGATGGCGAACACAATGGCGATCTGCCCAATCAGAAGCTTCGTGGGCGTCACTGGCTTGCTCCGCTGTTCTGGAGAGATGGATCGAGCATCGCCCGGGACGGCCGGAACAGGAATGCGCCCTATGTACGACTTGGTGCGATGAGAGGCTGTTTGGCGCGCCGTTGCTCACCTTCGAGGTGTATCAATATTCGCGCATTCCCGAGGACTGCTAAGTCGGAGGGGACTCATATCGGTCGTGCCTATCGTGAGCACGTGGTCGGCGAGCTGGCGGTGGCGTGCGGGCAAGCCGCTGAGGAAATTCCGAACATCGAGTCCGGTCTGAGGTACAACAAGCCTATCGAGATCGGATCGCAAGGTAGCCCTGCCCGCCATGGGAATTCCTCAGGCGAGTACCGACATATTGGGCGCTGCCTTATAAGTGGAAGGCGCCTTCCCGTTGCCTCTATCGCAGATAAGTTACCTTCCGGCCTTCGCGCTGGGTTTCCCAGCTGGACTGCGTTTCAGTCCCATTCGCTGTGCTTCTTGTGAGCCAGACACCATTTCTCGGACGGTGAATTGACGACATTCATTGTCCGACAAGCCCTCGCCGACGATCTGTTGGGCAGAGGCGGCTATCACCCCGGCCGTGGCACATCCGCGCGCTGCAGAACCTCGATGAGCCGCCGGCTCAAACGCCCAGGCGGGTGCAAAGATCCACAGACGCGTTCCGCCCTAGTTGCGAAGCATATGACCGGCATTTCGCAACGCGCCTAGGAAGAGGCCGGCATGGTGAGTGACATCGATTTTGGCCTGCATTGACACCGGCATGTTGGTCCAATTCTCCAACGGTGCAATGAAGCGGGAGAAGGTACCGTCGACGACGCAGTAGCGGCTAATAAGGCCTTGTCTGTCCAACGCCAGCACACCAATCTGCCCACCTCGATATCGGATGGCTGCGAGCCGTTGGACCTCGGCGTCATCATCGATCCGCACATCGAAAAGCAGGTTTCCGCGGCTCCTCGCGGCTATCTCCGCCGCTTTGTCATTGAAGCTCAAGCAGAGTGAGCGGACGCTTTCCACTGCCATCTGGAAAACCAACAAATCCAGTTCATTCACGGCCATGTGGGCAGTTGAGCCAATAAATGGATGATTGCAATGTCGCACACGGCTTGTTCACAGGTGTCGGCGACTGATCGTTCGTGGCTTTCTGTCCGCTGCCGGCGATGGAATATTTGAAGGACGGCGGATCCCGTATTTCCTGTCGCGTTGGCAACCGCGGCGGCCACCTGCCGGGCGGCAGCGGCAGAGATAATGTCATAGACAGGTGGAAGCGTGGGCTTTCTGCCCTTCAATAGTTCCCTGACCCTACAGATTTGCACGCGCGGCCGCAGCTTGCCGCCCGCCTCAACGGATTCGGCTTCTCTGGCAGCACGTTCCATTGCTGCGGTCGCCTTGTTGAGCGTCACCAGAACGCCAAGCTTCGTGGCTGGCAAGATCGCCAACTCGCTCAAGCTCACGACCTCTATTCGATGGACGGGCACGGCCGCGCATCGCCGCGGCAGGGGACAACATCGTCGTGACCGACCCTCAAGACCTATATCGTGTCGGCGGGATCGTTCACCAGGAACGGCGAGATCGCCGTGGAGGGCAAGCCCTTCCACATCGTGGCCGTCGGCGGGAGCGGCAAGATCCACGATCAAGCAGCTGAGAAAGATCACGCATATAGCCACGATCCCGTGGTCCAGCCGATCTACATTTGAGGACGACCAGATCAAGCAGCGCGCCCTGTCGAATTTGGGTCCGGGATTGGCAGTTGGTCTATCCCTTCCTGACGATGGAACGCTCGATCCAGTCATGGCTTATAAGGCGGAGAGCGGCGACCAGAGCGCAGATGAGTACGCGCCTACTACGAGATCGGCTATCGCACCAATTCGAGCGGATCACGATCGATGGCGACACCGTGGCTTTCTTCGAGGGCGGGAAGCCGCTTGAGGCCTGCTACGCCGGCGAAGGCTGTGAAATCCTGACCTCGAAGAAAGGAAACCGCATGGGCGTCAAATTTCGCTTCGGCGTCGCCTTGGCCTCCTCACACTTGGTTGGCTGACTCAGCGGGCAACCCGGTCGAGAAAAGCGTCGAATGCGGCAGCGACAACGCGCATCGCAAAGCGATGCTGCCGCCGTACGCGGACAAAACCCTTTTCGATGTCCACAATCCCGTCCTTGGCAAGCATCGCCAAGCGTTCAGCTGAATCGAGAAAATGGATCGGATCAGATCCGTGGGCGGCACAGATTGCCGGCACATCGGCCTCGAGATCGCACATTAGTCGCTCGATGATTGCGGCTCGCGCGCGGTCTTCGTCGGTGAGACGGTAGCCCTTTGACGTCGCCAGACGGCCAGCTGCGATGTGACGGCAGTAGGAATCCCGTGTAACCTCGTTCTGGACGTAGCCCTCGCCGACACGCCCGATAGCCGACGCGCCGAAACCGATCAGGGTTTTGCAGGTGTCGGCCGAGTAGCCCAGCGAGTTGCGCCGCAGGCGACCGGTTTTCTGTGCCAGCGCGAGATCGTCGTCCGGCAAGGCGAAATGGTCGAGCCCGATCTCTCGGTAGCCGGCGGCAATCAGCGTCACGGCAATGGCCGCATCCTGTTCGGCGCGGGCAGCGCTGCCCGGAAGCGATGCCTCCTCGATGAGGCGCTGATTCTTAATAAAGGACGGAATGTGCGAGTAGCCGAACACCGCAAGCCGGTTGGGGCGCATGGCGACCGCCGCCCTCGTGGTCTCGACGCAAGACTGCACCGTTTGATGCGGGAGACCAAAGATGAGGTCGAAGTTGATGCTTGTCACTCCATGCCGACGCAGCATTTCGACGGCAGCCGCCGTCTGCGCCTCACTCTGGACCCGGTTGATCGCTTTTTGAACAATGGGATCGAAGCTCTGCACGCCGAGGCTCGCGCGGTTCACGCCGGCTGCTTGCAAGGCTTCGGCCATATCGGCCGTGAACGTGCGTGGATCGATCTCGACGGCGATCGTAGCTGTTTCCGCAAGCGCAAAGTGGCGGCGCAGGAATTCCGTCAGGGCGAGGAACTCAACTGGCCCCATGAGAGTTGGCGTTCCGCCGCCGAAATGCACATCGCTCACGGGCAGCGCCTGTGGCGCGTGCTCCGAGACCAAACGTATCTCGTCACGCAGCGCCGCCAGATACTTAACGATCGGCGCATCATGGCGGGTGATGGTGGTGGGGAAGCCGCAATACCAGCACTTTGATCGGCAGAACGGAACGTGCAAGTAGAGTGACGCCGGATCGTTAGCCGGTAGGTTCCTGAGCCATTCCTCATAAGCGTCGGCGCCGACCGCCCCAGAGAACTCCGCGACAGTCGGATAGATGGTGTACCAAGGCAGGCGGGCTTCGCGATGTTTTGTGGTCTGCAACAGTTACCGTCCCATGTTGTTGCCTTCCATCCTTACCACTGCGCTCTCCTGTGTCTTTGCGCTATATCAGTCCGGTCCGCTTTGGGCCCGATTATTTCGCAGCGATAGCCCCATTCAGCCTTGGCTGGACAGCGATGGTATGAGCACGCGCTGGTCAGGGACAAGCGCCATGGGTTTCCCGTCGAGACTTTCCCGCACACCGTTTGGTGTTACTATCCTATCCTATCCTATCCCCCTCCCTTCAGCGTCCGATGGAACGCAGCATGCCGCATCCGACCAGTCGATTCGGCGTTGGGACCAGACTTTTGCTCGCCGGCTGGTGCGTAAGACGGCGTCACGTAGCGATACCTGGCATCTCGATGAGTTCGTCGTATTAATTGCCGGCACGAGGCTTTGGCCGTGGCGCACCGTCTGTCAGAGCGGGAATTGTGCTCGAGGAGATCGTCCAGGTCCGCCCCTGCCAAGGCTGCAAGCTTGATGAACCAATTTAGAAAGTAGCGCTACGCCAGGCGCATGATCACCGACAAATCGCGCTCCTGTGGCCCGGCAAAGCGCCGGAGTGAAGCGCAACTCAAGCATCGCTCGCAACTGACAATCGAGCGAATTCGCATGTGCTTCCGTAAAAACAAAAATGGCCCGTGCACGGCTTCCGATTCAGAGAGGGGCTTACAACGGCTCGTCTCGACCTTCCCGCCTTTCGGAACCACTTTGTCCGGATTAGCTGGAAAGCTGGTGCACCTCGCCACCGCCGACGTGTGGCCCTTCGCCCTAACGAGGACGCTTACGCCTAGGCATGTCGGCATCAGTGGGGCATCTCGGCTGACGTACCGAGCGGTGCACTCGCATGATGTCAACAATGTCGAGGCTCAAAACAAACAAAAGCTATCGCCATTGAACGATACTGTCGCGAAGCGAACAGACGAACCATGTCCGAAACATTTGCTTTTCGTGCTCAGCTTGACCCTCAGAGCAAAAAAGGAAAACGCAAACCAAGGTCCGACGGCAAACTTGAGTGTCAATCGTAGCTTGGTCGTGAGGTTGGCACGTCATTTGCGGGGTGATTTTCGAAGCCGTTGTGACGGTACGCCCGCAGCTATCGGAGATAATCATGGCGATCGACTCGGAAGTGTTTGATTCCTCCCCGGGCATTTCAAGCAGGTGATATGAGAACAACAACTTATCGTGTTAAAGTATGATTCAGCTTCAGAGCCCCTGTTGTTGAATAATTATTATGATCCGTGTGTCACACTGCGATAGGCGCAGCGATGTGCATCGTTTTCGATTGTGGGGACAGGAAGGGCTGGCTCGTTCGTTGACGTCCCGTTCTTCAATATTTGAACGGAGATCAAGAATGAACATCAGGAGCCTCCTGCTCGGCTCAGCTGCGGCCCTGATCGCCGTTTCCTGTGCCCGAGCCGCCGACGCCATCGTCCTGGCCGAGCCTGAGCCCGTTGAATACGTCAAGATCTGCGACGTTTACGGCGCTGGTTACTACTACATCCCCGGCACCGAGACCTGCCTGCGCATCGGCGGCTATATCCGTTACGACATCGGCCTCGGCGATGTCGTATCGTATGACAAAGCTAGAACCACGGATGTGAAGACTGGCGCGGCCCAGGGCATATGGCAAAACCACACGCGTTTCACATTCAAAACTTGGACCGGGCAAGAGACCGAACTCGGTACATTGCAGACCTACATCGAGACCCGCATGAACTACGGCAAGCACACCGCCTATTCCGGTTCTGACAGTCCTCGATACTATGCCTTCAGCCAAGGCATCACGTTGACTTTCGCCTGGGTTCAGCTTGGTGGCCTCCGAGTTGGCAAGGACTGGTCCGCCTTCGACATGTTTATTGGCTACGCGGGCGACGTGCTCAATCAGATGCTTATCCCGTACGGCGCCTTCGATACTAATGTGGTTCAGTACTACTTTGACGCCGGTAACGGCTTTTCGGCTGTGGTTTCACTCGAAGAAGGCTCGGGCCTGGTCGGCACCATCGACAGCTACGTTCCGCACCTAGTCGGCGGAGTGAAATACACACAACACTGGGGCGCGATCACCGGCGTTGTCGCTTATGATAGCAACTACGAATCGGTCGCCGGCAAGGTCCGCATCGACGTCGATGTTACCGACCAACTCTCGCTATTCGGAATGTTCGGCTACGGCTCCAGCGGCAAGCTCAACGATGACGTCACTAACGCAATCGACGCTCATGGTCGCGGGTTCTACAAAAGTTGGGGCGGTAACTGGGCTTTCTGGGCCGGCGCCACTTACAAGCTCAATGAGACAACTTCGTTGAATCTTCAGCTCTCGGGTGATCAGCTCAGGAACTATGGAGTCGCTGCAAACGTTGCCTATGCGTTTCTTGCAGATTTCACAATTACAGCCGAACTCGACTATGACCGCTACGGCGACTTCGCCGTCGGCAAGGTCGACCCTTCCATTAGCTGGGCTAATGCCAACAAAAAGAGCAGTGTCGGCGGCATCCTCCGTTTCGAACGTTCATTCTAACGGGAGGAAGAGCTTCATCTCGGTGGCCTCAGGCGGCGAATGACGATTATGCGGGGGACCTGCCACGCCTGCGGCAGATAAGCCCTGACACGTTCGCAATCGGATACAGCTGCGATTAGGGCGCGGCCGATGCCCCGCTTGCCGGGATGTGACAGCTGGTAAAGCGTTGCGGCAGGTTTGCTGGCGGGCGCGTGATCGCCGAAGCAATCGCCGAACTCGCCCAGTATCCCAGCTTCGATAACGACTGAATCGGCGGCGACTCAATGCAACCTTGGCTTCCGGAGACCGCGCTGACCGCCGCCGGCCTGACCGCGCTCGCCGCGCAGGATGCTTCGGACAAGCAAATCACCTGCGTCAAGGCGCCCTTCAAGTCGCTGATCGACCATGTCTTTATCTCGCCCAATCTCGTGCCGTGCGACCACGATTTCACGATCCTCGCGCTCGACCGAACCATCGAGCGGTTCCAGGAAGTGTCGATCATCGCCCGGTCCTCTTGCGACTGGCCGGGCCTATCGGTGAGCGTTAGATCCAGAACGAGGTTACACGGGATTCCTACAGCCCGCACATCGCAGCTGGCCGCCTGGCAAAGTCAAAGGGCAACCGTCTCACCGACGAAGACCGCGGCGAGCCGCAATCATCGAGCGAGGACGAAATAGTGGACAGCGAAGGGTTTTATCCGCATGCGGCAGGAGGATCGCTTTGTGGTTAGCGCTATTGCTGCGTATTCGATGCTTTTCTCGACCGGGTTTGCCCGTAGGCACAGCCAAGCAGCGTGAGGGGAGGCCAAAGGGATAACCAATCGTCGCTAAACGGCATGCTCCAGCAAATAACGGCAAGGCGGTAGCGGCGCGCTTGAGCCCCGGTTGAAGTGCTTGGAGTTTTTCCGAATGGGCGAGCGTTGCGACTAATGAAGGCGTCACATCATTCGACGGTGACTGATTTTGCCAGGTTGCGTGGCTGGTCGAGATCTGTGCCCATGAAGAGCGCCGTGTGGTACGCAAGAAGCTGTATCGGCAGCGAGAAGATCATCGGCGCGATAATCTCGTCGGTGGCCGGCAGCACGATCGTGTGCATCGTATCGAGTTTCGATGCGGCTGCCCCTTTTCCATCGGTGATGAGGATAATGCGCCCTCCGCGGGCGGCCACTTCCTGCATGTTGGAGAGGGTCTTGTCGAAAAAGCGATCATGTGGCGCGATGACGATCACTGGCATGTTCTCGTCTATCAATGCGATAGGACCGTGCTTCAATTCACCCGCCGCATAGCCTTCGGCGTGGATGTAGGAAATCTCCTTGAGCTTCAGCGCACCCTCCATCGCCAGTGGGAAATTTGTGCCACGGCCGAGATAAAGGACATGATGACACTTTGACAGTTCGCGCGACAGAAGCTCAATCTCCGGCTGGATGCTGTCCAGTACCTGCCTCATGAGGCCCGGCATTTCGGCGAGGCTCTCGACGAGCGCCTGCACCTCATCTTCGGTCACGGTTCCGCGGGCCTTGGCTGCGTGGATGGCGAGTGCGGCAAGAGCGGCTAGCTGGCAGGTGAAGGCCTTGGTGGAGGCGACGCCGATCTCTGGGCCGGCAAGGATCGGAAAGACCACATCGGCCTCCCGAGCCATGGTCGATTCGCGCGCATTGACGACAGCGCCAATTTTCAGCCCAAGCTGCTTGCAGTACCTCAGCGATGCCAGCGTATCGGCGGTTTCGCCCGACTGTGAAATGAACAGAGCCGCAGACTGCGGCGACAACGGAATCTCGCGATAGCGGAATTCGGATGCAACATCTATTTCGACCGGCAGGCGCGCATAGCGCTCGAACCAGTATTTTCCGATCAGCCCGGCGAGATATGCGGTGCCGCAGGCAGAGATCGCCAAGCTCGGGATCTTGGCGAAGTCGATGCCAAAAACCGCATCGGCACCATTTTCGATGAAATTGATATAATGACCGAGCGCATCGGCGATGACCTCGGGCTGCTCGAGGATTTCCTTCTCCATGAAGTGGCGATGGCTGCCCTTGTTGGCCAGAGTGGCCACGGCCACGGAGGTCTGGCGCGGACGCGCGACGGGGTGGCCGTCGTAATCAAAGATATCAGCGCCCGTCCTGCCGACAACGGCCCAGTCACCGTCAATGAGATAGGTGATTTCATTCGTGAATGGAGCAAGCGCGATCGCGTCGGAGCCCAGGAACATCTCGCCGTCGCCGTGACCGATCGCCAGCGGTGGTCCATTGCGCGCCGCAATGATGGTCGACGGATCATCCTCAAAGAGGATGGCAAGCGCGTAGGCACCCCTGACGCTTTTCAGCATGGCATGCACCGCCTCACCACGCCTCATGCCCTCCCGGCGGTGCCTTGCCAAGAGATGCGCAAGGACCTCAGTGTCGGTGTCGGTCTGGAACTCGGCTCCCGTCGCCGCCAATTCGTCCTTCAGTTCGGCGAAATTCTCGATGATGCCGTTATGGACGACGGCCACACCATCCGTGAAGTGCGGGTGTGCATTGCGTTCCGTCGGTGGCCCATGGGTTGCCCAGCGGGTGTGGGCGATGCCGATGGTACCACCCAGCGGCTCTTCCTTGAGCCTCCTCTCGAGATTGACGAGCTTGCCCTCCGCGCGCCGGCGGTGCAAGGTGCCCTCGGTGATCGTCGCAATGCCGGCCGAGTCATAGCCGCGGTATTCCAGACGCTTCAATGCGTCGACCAGGCGTTCCGACACCGGCTGTTGCCCAACGATGCCAACAATTCCGCACATGTTCTTCTCCGAATTCTTCCCGGCAGCCTTAGCCGACGCAGACGAGGGACGCCGCCCGGCATGCGCTCAGTTAGATTCTTCTAATGGAATCCAGTCAGTTCGGTAAAATTGATTGTTGGGATAGCCATCATCCACGCCATGGATGAACTAAACCTCAGTCCAATGCGGGTGATGTGAACCGGGGCGTACGCTTCCGCCTTCAACGGGCTGCGCATATCATGGCCGGCGCCCTCACCTGCGTTAATAGCATGCAAGCCGGCCGGAGGAGACGGGGAATACTTGGGCCGAGTGCGAATGGGTAGTCCCAGCGCACTCTTTGATCTCGCCGTTCAATTGTGCGGACGCTGCTTCATGCATCATTCCTCGGTTTGCTTCTCCAGGCCGGACGCAATGACTCCTTTCGGCGACGAGAAGCAAACCCTCTTCCGATCCCTGGGGCCACGCACCACGTCTTGGCTATCCGCATGGGCCGTGCGGCAGGCCGAGAATCGGTCGCCACAGTACCGGCCCATTCAGACGTCCCCTCCAGCGGATGCGCAACAGGCTGGCGTGAGAGATCTCGAGAAACCCGGCCACCGCCTCCGTTTTGCCGACGGGCTGCGGCTTTCCGATACGCGACAATGGCCACGTTGCGAGGCGAAGGATCCGTTCCATACGCGTATCGGTCACCGTCACGATCCGGGTGAGATTGTTAGCCAAGCCGAATTCGATCATGCCGGCGAAGAGCTCGTAGGTTGCTTGGGCAAGGCCGCCTGCCGCCTTGGGCGTTGATGGGGGCAAATCGAGCGCGAAACGGCTGCTTTCCCATATGTCGGGACTCGCGGGCGCCACAGCTTCACCCAGCAGCGCCGGGAATGTGTCGCGCAACATGGTCGGCCCAGTGGTTGGCAAGAGGCGCACGCAGCCACGAATTCGCCAATCGGATCCCTTGAGCAGCAGATAGACAGGCTTCAAGTCGTCAAAGGTGTCTGTTTCCATTTCGCCTCCGGTCTGAACTTCCCAATCGAGCCTCTCCTTGAAAACCCGATATCTGAGCCCGTGCATCTCTTTGAGCTCGCCTGCGAATTCGCTGTAGAGGCCAGGTGTGATCAGCTGAATCATTCGTCGCCTCCGTGCGGGTTGTGTTCCCGCCATCGAAGGGCAAAGCGCACAGCGATGCAGCCTGTGGACGTTTACAGCTATCCTCGCGGAAGGATCCGGATCTCGCCTGACCGGAGGCAGCCAGCCTGGCAACCGCATGGATCGTCCGAACGCGAGCTTTGCTTGGCATTTTCCAGATGGAAGGCCCCCTTGCCCTTTGAGACCTGCTTTCCAAGGCGTATTCGCGCGTTTTATCCATGCCTTTATGGTCTTGGAGAGCGTGGCGGGCAGGCTACACAGTGGGTGGCCGAGAGGTCGGGAATCAGTTGGAATGGAGGAATTCGTCTCGCCAAAGAGGGGATCCTTTGCAATGCACTGCCTGCCCGACATTCCCGCTTCAACGTTACGCGCCACATACCGCCGAGTAACAGCCGGACCGGCGACGCCGGCTGTGCTGGTTGTTGGCCTGATCAGCGGCGGCACGGTGAATCTGAGCCACGTCGCCAGCCATTTCCACGGACCGGCGAGCGTAGCCTCCAACGATCGCCGGCGGCGACGCTTCTTCCAGTTTACCAGTTCGACGAGGACTGGCTGGCGTGTACGCTGGTGGCGCGGCTCAACCTACGCCCGCCCTTGCGGCTGTGCCTTGACTGCACCAATTGGAAGCAAGGACATAAGGTTCGCATCAAGGAGCGAGGCAATATGCATCGTCGTAACCTGATTAGAGCATTCATCGCGCTGGGCGTGTGCCCGATCTGCGCCCAGACCGCGCGTGCGGCCAGCGCCCATTGGGGATATGGCGGCTCGGTCGGGCCGGAGCATTGGGCCGATCTGGACACGAGAAATTTCGCCTGTTCGGCGGGCAGGCAGCAGTCACCCATCGACATCGCCGGCACGGTAAAGGCGGATATACCGCGCATCGACATCAGTTGGCTCAAGGGCGGCGGCAGGATGGTGAACAACGGCCACACCATTCAAATCAACATGCCGGAAGGCAGCACCTTGACCCGCGGGGATCGCGTCTACCAACTGGCACAGTTGCATTTCCACGCGCCGAGCGAGCATCACGTGGCGGGCATGAGCTTCCCGATGGAAGCGCATTTTGTCCATAAAGACACAAAGAGCGATACTCTGGGTGTGCTGAGCGCCCTTCTTACGCCTGGCGCGACAAATATCAGCTTTGCCGGTCTCGCCAAGGTCTTTCCGGCCCGGCCCGGCGAGGAGATGGCAGTTGACGAGTTCGATCCCAACGGGCTTTTGCCAGCCTCGCTCGGCTACTGGACCTATGAGGGATCATTAACGACTCCGCCCTGCACCGAAAACGTGGAGTGGATGGTTGCAATGGAACCGGTCGAGGTCGACACCGCAGACATCAAGCGGTTTACGACGCTTTACGCATCTAACGCGCGGTCGATCCGTCCCTCCAATCGGCGCTTCATCCTAGGCCTCAGCTAAGGTCATCGCGCGCGTCAAGCAAAACCGCGGTAACAATCGGGGGGTTTCAAACAGTACGACGCCACCATGGTGGCGCTGGCATCACGATAATGCCCTAGGGTTCACAACAGCATGACCGGATCATGGGAACTTGTGGGCCGCTTGCTTGCGGAGAACTGGGTCGCGTCACCGACACCCGTACACTCCGGCCTGGATCTGCTTGATCAGGGATTGATAAATTCGACGCGTCGCTCCCGTGCTGCGAGAACCCTCCTTATACTGGACCAATTAAAATCTCCAAAAGTGGCAGTTTAGTTTGGACCAGTGAACTGCAATATTGGCTTGCAGTCAGGGAAGCGATCGTGACTGGTCGCGCCGGTCATGGATTGCTTGCGCTCGAACTGATGGAGTTGCCTGGATGTTTGAGGGTCCCATCATCGACGGTCGAATTAAGAATATTGCATCGGGATTTAGAGCCGTGAGCGTCTACGTCGATGCCACTTCAGCTGGAGAAGGACGTTTCGATCCCCGATTGCTTGGTGAAGCCTGCGATTGCGCGTTGGCGGATGGCCCGGCTTGGGCAGAAGCTCATCTGGCGAGTTGGTCCGACGCCTACGTCGTCTTTGGCGCGAAGCCTAACCGTACGCCGTGCTCAGCCCAGGCCCTCAGAAAGCGGGTTCTGAAAGACGGCACTCTTTCGACGATCAACCCGATCGTCGATCTCTACAACGCCATCAGCCTGAAATACGCAGTCCCGGTGGGTGGAGAGAATTTTGACGCCTATGTCGGAAGACCCCACCTGACGATCGCTGACGGGAGTGAGACGTTCGACACCATGATGAATGGAGAGGCGGTCAACGATCCTCCCTTGCCCGGTGAGGTCATCTGGCGCGACGACATTGGCGTCACCTGCCGACGCTGGAACTGGCGACAGGGCACTCGAACCCGCCTGAAGACCCTAACAGGCCGGATGTGGTTCGTACTGGAGGCGTTGGAGACCATGCCGGACGATGCATTGGCAGAGGCGACGGATGCCATGGTCGGAGGGCTGAATGCCTTGATGCCTGGCTGCAAAATCGCGAGCCAAGAAATTGCCATCGCCGGATGAGGTTTCCGGTCGAGCGAGCGGATCGCTGGCCGCCCGGGGCATCCGGCGTGATCGATCCGATCGAGATTATCAAGGGCTGAGAGAATGAATGTCGATCTCCATCAGTTGCTCATCGTCTTTGCTGCATATGTCATTGCCGCGGGGAGCCCCGGCCCGAGCAACATGCGCATTATGGGGGTTGCGATGGCGCGCGGCAGAGGTGCTGCGCTCATGCTTGCCTCCGGCGTCGTCAGCGGCTCGATCTTTTGGGGTTTTATGGCCTCCACCGGCATCTCCGCCCTGTTGGCCAGGTACGCCCAGGCACTGCTCGTTCTGCAGGTTTTCGGGGGGCTTTACCTGCTATTCCTCGCCTTCAGGGCGGGACGGTCGGCGCTTACGTCGGACGAGAAGCTGGCGGTGCGCGCATCGACCGACCAAGTCGCTCTTTCGCGGGGTGAGCTCTATAGGAAGGGCCTCTTGATGCATTTGGCGAACCCAAAATCCGTGCTGGCATGGATCGCGCTCGTCACGCTGGGGATCGGCCCGAATTCATCGTGGCAAAGCATCGCGGCGATATTGGGTGGCTGCGCCATCCTAAGTGTCACGATATTCTGCGGCTACGCCATTGTCTTCTCCACACCGCCTATGGTGGCTCTATATCGCCGCTGCCGCCGCTGGATCGAAAGTCTGTTGGCGATGTTCTTCGCGTTCGCCGGGCTGCGTATGCTGCTTTCCCGTATGTAGTTTCGAAAGGAATGGATGATGACTTTGTTTCGCGGCCTGTCGGCGTTCCCCCTTACGCCAACCGATGCGGAAGGGCATGTCGACACCGAGGGTCTGGCTCGTTTTCTCGAGCGTATTCAACGCGCCGGAGCGGACTCCATCGGCCTTCTGGGGAGCACGGGCGGTTATGCTTACCTCACCAGGGAAGAACGCAAGCGTGCCGTTCAGGCTGCCGTGGAATGCATCGGCGGCAAAACGCCTCTTGTCGTGGGTGTGGGTGCATTGCGTACCGATGAAGCTCAGGCTTTGGCGCGCGATGCCAAATCCGCTGGCGCTGACGGCCTGCTCCTGGCACCCATGTCCTACGTTCCCCTGAACGAGGACGAAGTCTTCCAGCACTTCGTCGCGGTGGCCGAGGCGGGGGAATTGCCTTTGTGCATATATAACAATCCAAGCACCACGCGCTTCACATTCAGCGACGCATTGATCGCCCGGCTGTCGGAGGTGTCCAACATCGTCGCGGTGAAAATGCCTCTGGCGGCAAATGACGATTACGCGGGGGAACTGGCACGTTTGCGGTCGATGACGCCTGACACGTTCACAATCGGATACAGCGGCGATTGGGGCGCGGCGGATGCCCTGCTTGCCGGATGTGACACCTGGTACAGCGTTGCGGCAGGTCTGCTGCCGGTCCCGGCGCTTGCGCTGACGCGTGCAGCGCAGTCCGGCGACGCGGTGGAGTCCAGTCGGTTGAACCGCGCTTTCGGGCCGCTCTGGACCTTGTTCAAACACTACGGCAGCTTCCGCGTTATGTTCGTCATCGCCGACTACCTCGGTCTGGCGCACGTCCAGCCACCGCGCCCTATTTTGCCGTTGCCGGAGGACGCCGGAGATGACATTAGGCAGGCATTGGAGAAGCTCGAATAGCCTAGCACAGGGCATGCCCAGTGCCACTGCTAGTTAGGCACCCGGCGCGCGGGCGTTCCGCGCACCGTTCGAGATGGAAGTTAGGCGGCGCAGAATTGGATCGGGTTGGTCGCGCTTTGGCTTTGCGGTCTCTTCGGTGGTGAAATGGTCGCAACGTTATCGTGCTCCGGTAGCGCCGGGAAGATGGGCGGCCATCGCAAACGCGTTCTGCAGCCGCATCGAACTTTCATCCGCGACCAAACGACCGGAAGTAGAATTTCGAGCTGATCGTAGGCCGCTCGCTGCCTGAAGAGGGTGCTCCGCGCTACATCGGTTTCGTCTATGGCTATGATCGCGAGCCGCAACGGCGCATTCTCGACCATCTCAAGAAGCAGCCCGTCCAAGCCAATCAGGATATCACCCTCATCACCGACGGTGGGGAAGAATCGCCGACTGGTTCCATATCACCGTGCGCATCAGGGTCCTTCGGCAGTTCGTGCAAGGGCTCGAAAACCAGGACGAGCAGACCGGACAGGACCTGCTCGAAACTCTGCGCAGGATCAAATGGCATCTCTGGCATGTTGACGTCTATCGGGCCCGTCACGAAATCGCCGACCTGCAATTCGACGCGGAAGGTCTCGAAACAGGCTAGCCGAACATGCGCAAGTTCCTGACCGCCATCGGCGAGTTCACCAGGCCTACATCGCCTCCGACAGTGCCAGCCTGATTAATTACGGCGAGCGTTAGCGGTCCGGAGATCGCATCTCTTCGGCCCTCGTCAAGGCCACCGTCAACGCCGTTCCAAGCGGGTCGCCAACAAGCGGCAGATGCAGTGGAGCAGGATCGGCGCACATCTTCTGCTGCAAACCCGCACGCAGATCCTCGATGACCGTCCCGACGCGCTTGGCGTGCAGCCCCTCACCTCGCCCGCGCCCCGCGGTGGTTCTTGCCAAGAGACGCTCGCTCGCATCTAACGAAAACCGCCGCTGCATTTAGCTGCATCCATTGTTCGGATGCGTGCGATCCAAACAATCAATTTGTTCAATCAGCTTCTTGAAAGCTAACCCTTGTTTGGTGGAACATGGGCTCTGGTCGTCGACGCTGGCTTAATGCAGGGGCTGCACGCAGGAGATACAATGCACAGAGATCGCAAGCGGGTTAGCGGCATAATGGCTGGCCGACCGGTGTCATCCCCAGGCTGCTGCAGCGTGCGGCTTGTCTGTCCCTCCATGATCTCTCGGAAGACAGTTCCGAATACTGCGACCGGTTGCCCGCCTTGTGTGTCGCCTCGATCTCATAACCGATGGTGAGCTGCTCAATGGGCTATCCTTCACCGGATAAGAGATGAAGTGCGAACGCTCCTCGGGGATCATGCCGATCGTACGTACGTCCTGCTTACTCTGGTCAGGCATAGAGCGCAATTTGTTGGCCCAGCTATGAAACTCTTGCCGGAAGTTAGCTCTGCCGCGTGCGTGATGGCTTGAGCGGACTGACGCAACGAAGGCTCACGAGTATTCGGTTCCTGCCGTCATTATGACGAGACTCAACGGTACCTTCAACATCGGCGTGGTTCGACTCGCCGCGCGAAAACAGGCAAATCTCGATTGAATCCGTCACGCGGTGTCAGCCTGGCATTGGTGCCTTCCCTTCTCAACAACTATCAAATCAGCATTCACGGATAGCCCAGTTTCTCACGTGCCGTAACGCCGTGCCTTCAGTTTCCACGTTCGCGTCGAGCTCGCGAGTGGCCAGAGTTCGGAGAACGGTCGAAGTCTAATCGCCGCGAAATTCAACGGAGGGTCAGCGGGGCCACGGGGGCAAAGTGCGACGGTGTCTAAGCCGTCTTTATGAGGGGAGAGGTACACATGGTTTTCCTGTTCCAGCAGCATCCGGCCGCACACCGAAGCAATGAGGAGCTAGAATTCAGATCGGACTTTCGCAAGGCGCGCACCGCGCATCAAACGCCGTTTCGTTGTGAAAAAAGGCTCAGTACCGACAACGTTTTTGTAATCGCCCTGGCGGCCTCGTTTGCGCTCTTGTTCGGGATACAGAGGCAGGACCCACAGGTCGACGAGGCGGTCCTAAGTGAACTGCGAACGATTCAGATCAACTACGCATTGCTCCAGCGCGATGTCGCCCGCGCTCGAACCGACATGGTATTGGACTTCCGCCCCGTTGATTCTACCCTCCAAGCATTGCAAAGGAACGTTACAAACTTGCAACGCCTTGCCGAGATTTCGCCCGATGAGAGCTCCGGAGCGCACTCCAGGTTGCTTGCACAGCTCAAAAAGTCCGTCGAGAACACGGAGGCTGCCATCTCGGCAGCGGCTGCGCAAAATGAGCTTCTGCAAAGCTCTCTCGTACGGTTTGCTCGCTCGGTTAATCGCCTTGAGGGGGCGCCGTCCAACAGGCTTGAACTCTCCAATTTGATCCTTCAGTTTTCGGCCAGACTACCGGGATTCAGCCTCGCATCACAGATCGATCAGTCTCTCAGCCGACTTCCTCCGAGCCAGGACCAAGCCACCCACGATGTTGTCCGCAACGGCCGCGTTATCCTGTCCGCGTTGTCGAGAGTGGACCGCGCAGCCGATCGGATCGCATCCTTTAACACGTTCGCCAAGGCCGCCGAACTGGAGCGCGAATATCTGAAAGACTACAGCTTGGCCAGCGCGCAAGCGCAGCGCACACGACTTTTCTTTGGCTCGGTGTCCATATGCCTCTGCTTGTTTGCGATCATTCGGGCCTTCAGGCTGCATGTGTGGACGAACCGGTTGGAAAGGCGGCTGGAGCTTGAAGAGGCAATGCGTGAGATCGAAGCTCGCTTCAACGAAAGTAAAGCAAAGAACGCGTCGCCGCGCTTTTCAACGGAAGCAGCGCTTAGACTTGTTCAACGCGCTTTCGACGCGGATCACTGCGCGCTTGCTCAGGTGGATCCGAGTCTCAGCAGGCATACCGAGTGCTTTGTGACGAACACGTGCATGCGTGTCTGGAACGTCGCGCTTCTTGATGAAGTCGTTTCACTTGTCCGCGCCGGACGGCCAGTGTTTCGCGTCGTTCCGGCGGCGGAAATGGTTCGCACCGCCCTAGACACTTCCGGTGTTTGTCAAATTGTTGCTTGCAGGGCCTCCGATCAGCAGGCTGTGGTTTGCATCCTTGTTTTTGAACGAGATCGCTCACTCCCCTCAGCAGGCGACCTGTGGGTTCTTGCCAGTGCCATTGTGCGTTTGAGCAACCATCTTGAAATGCAACGTGTAAATGCCGAACGCGACCTTCTGGTGAGTCGATGGGAGCAGGTGGAAAGGCTGAGGACCGTCGGCACGATCGCAAGCGGCGCCACACATGAGTTCAACAATATTTTAGGCGCAATAATCGGATATTCAGAAATTGCCCAAGGTCTGGTGCGTCGCCCCTCCAGAATACGGAACCACATCGACCAAATCATCTTAGCTGGACACCGCGCCAAGCTGATCGTTGACCAGATCTTGTCACTCAGCCGAAACCGCAAGCGCGTTGCAGTGCCTTTCAACGTCTCCGAAATTGTCATGGATCTTGCGCCATTGCTGCGGGTTACAGTTCGTGCGGGTGTTCAGTTGAACTTCAGGATCAACGAGTGGCAAACGGTGGTCGAGGGCAGCCCAACCGAGATGCAGCAGATTCTCATGAACCTGTGCAAGAACGCGTCGGAGGCTGTCTTGAACGAGGGCCGCGTCGAGGTTAGCGTTTCTCGCGCCCAGGTGTGCCAAACCAAGCCGCTGGCTCAGGGCACCTTGAGACCTGGAGATTACGTTCTCCTCTCCATCAGCGACGATGGCCCAGGAATCGCAAGTTCGATACTTCCGCATGTCTTTGAGCCCTTTTTTACCACGCGCTCTCTCGTCGGCGGGACCGGGCTGGGTCTTGCTGCAGTTGACAGGCACGTGAGCGCGCTCGCAGGATACCTAGACGTCACCTCGGTTGTTGGCCGAGGTACGCGCTTTGATATCTACTTGCCAGCCTCCGAGGAGGAGCCAGTCAGCGCTGACGTCACTTTCGGCCCATACAGCGGATCACCGGCCAACGGCGGAATCATTGCAGTCGTGGAGCCCGATCCAGCAGAGTTGGAGATTCACAAGGACAATATCGCCGCGCTGGGTTATGAGCCGATCGGCTTCGCGACCTTCGAAAGTCTTTGCGGCTGGATCGAGAGCGGGAAGGCAGCTGACCTGCTGATTTTGGCGAAGACGCCTTTCCTCGAGCGAGGACGGGCAGAGTCCGTATGCCCGGCCATCATGACGGTGCCTTTCATAGTCATCGGTGACATCGACCCCACGCCGGTCACATCTGACAATCAGGCCTTCGTCCTTCGGCTAGCGAGACCGGTCTCGTCCAGGACAATAGAGCATGCGATTCGTATAATGATGATGGCGTGATGCCGCCGACTCGCTCATTCTATGCAAGTGTGAGAAGGCCTGGCAAAAGACATCGAAGCAGAACAAAACGACGCGTCGCATCACAATGGACTTATCGATCCCGAGACGTTGTTCTAGCCTTAGTGCTTGTTAAGGAGGTCGGCTACTGTCTCTCCCCGTCGCCGGGCATCGGCGGCGAGCCATACCTCTCCCACCTCGTACAGGTCACCTTGGGTGTGGAACGGCACAATGACGTCAACGGCAGCCGACAGCATGTCAAGAAGCGTTCGATCTTCCACAGCTGCTCCTTGCGGGCTGCTCTTGACGAGGGAAAAGAGCTTTTTGAAGCCCTGGACCGGATCAGCCCCATGGATCGTTGATATTGATCCCGCATGGCCGGAGACGACTTCGCTAAGGTAGGCCCATGCAGCATCATCGCGCATCTCGCCGAGCAATATTCGGTCAGGGCGCATGCGCAAGCTCGCTTGCAGCAGTTGCTCGGCTGTCACCGCACCTACGCCGGCTCGGTCCTTCGGATAGAGTAACCGGACATGGTTCTCGTGCGGGATTACAAGCTCCAGCGTGTCCTCGATACTTATCAGTCTCTCTTGCGGGGGTATAGCGTTGATCAAAGTCTTGCTCATTGTCGTTTTGCCGCTTCCAGTAGGTCCGCAAAGCAGCATCGTGAGCCGTCCCGAAACACACGCTTGCAAAAACTTCTCCAAGTCACCATCGTCGTATTGCTGAAGAATAGTTTGGTCCTGCCGCTCTTGGCGCTGTTTTCGTGACCGCCATTGATTCCAGCGTGAGTATTCGTAGCGAGAAGAAACTTCCTTCAGTTCGGTCACACGACTTGAAGGACGCCGTATCGTCAGGCTTACTGTTCCTGAGGGAACAGCGGGCGGCAAACAGATCTGCAGCCGCTCTCCGTTCGGCAGCTCAGTCGCACAGAGGGGGCTTTGCGGTCCGACATCTTGCTTGCGCAGCGCTCCAGCGAGAATCGCGATGTCCTCCAGATCGTTATAACCTAGTGGTAGCGGATGTTTCGTGAAGACGCCGGCTTGTCGCACAAACGCTTCCCCAGGCCGGTTGATAGCGACCTCTTCGGTCCTCGGCTCCTCAAGCCATTTCAGAACGGGGTCGAGAAGCAAACGCAATTGAGGGTCAGCCTCCGATCGCATTGTTGTCTCTCCGGCGTTGGCGATGTTGGGGGGCTGGCGCCACGACGGTTGCCGTGAGACCGTATACATCCGAGAAATCGAGGTCGCGAGCCACAAAGATGGATACAGCATCTCCCTGGTTTTTCTTCAGGGTTGGCGGGATGTTGACCGTCGCTCTCAGTGTCGTCTCGACGGCTTGTCCGCCATTGCTCTGGAAGCTGTTGATGCCGCTTCCTCCGCCAGAGCTCGCCGCGTATTGACCGGCCGCCTGGAACGCGCCTTGAAGGACGCTCATCAGCATTGCTCCGCCAAAGCGTTCCCGGAAGTGATTATCCACCGTGCCAGGCACTCCGGAGCGGCCGAGCTCGTCAGCGCCCGGCGATGCTATCGAAACGAGGGCATGGTCAGGTGTTTCGATGCGCGTCCACAGCACGAAGACACGCGCATCCCCCTGTTCGAGACCATGCTGGATCTCGCCAATCACGGTCGTCCCACGATCCAAGAGCACGACATTGTTGGTGGCGCCGCGGACGTCTTTAGGTAAGACGCACTTCACATAACCGGGTAAATTTGTGTCGACTGCCGTTTGCAAAAGGCAAGGAATGATCGTTCCCTGAGTAATCACGAGATCAGGGTGCGGCAAAAGTGTGGCCCGGCTCGGCTCCTGTATGTCTGGCTTCAATCGGCCCGACAGGTCGCCACCGATCGAAATCTCATCCGCGGTCGCGGGAGCATCCTTGTGGTCGTCTTCGCTCCGCTGAGCCACGTCGGGCTTTTGACTGCTGCTGCTGTAGGCGAAAATTGGTGACTCCTCGGGCGGCGGTTCAGCTGCCGCGGGTTGCGGCGTGGATGGCGCAGGATCTGCCGCCTGCGCCGCCTTTGCGGGTGCTGGAGGTTCGGGAGCAAGCTCAATAGGCACGGGGCGGAACGGCTCGGCGTTCGGGGAAATTGGCGGGTTTGGCTGAGATGGTTCGTCTTGTGTGCTGGGACGACTTCCGAGCCAGATGAGCGACAGAGATGAGATGAGAACAAGACCGGCGACGGCCAATTTCTGTGATCCCGAAACATGCCGGCGGGCCGGCTCCGAGACCAACGATCCGGATGCATTTACATCGTGTCCCGACTGTGGGCCGGTTTCATTCATCGGCCCGAGCCTTTCAAAACGCGCCACACGTCGGGTCTCACTGTACCGGTCCCCGGCGCTTGTCCAACAGGATCATATGCCCTGTTGAAAATCGACAATACCGTATTGCCATCTCTCAGACGCCATTCCCGGGCGACTGCGGATACTTCAACATAGTCGCCTTTGACTGTGAAGTTGGCAGCGGCTTCCTTGCCGTCGGGATTGATAATGTAGAGGGAGGGTATACGGGAATTGCTTGCGAAGCCAAATACGGTGGTAAAGCCATTGTCGAAAACCTGCAGCGGCGCCAGCGATCGATCGCCCTTTGCGACGTAGTGAAAATTGCTTTCGTCGGAACTGGCAGTTGTACCGGGCCGATTCAACAAATCCTGAACCCTCTGTTCCTGCAGCACCTTTGCCCGGGCCTGACCAAGAATCGAGCGCTTTTCTGCTGCCTGTCTCAAAGCAGCGGCCTCATCACCGGGATAGGTGAACTGCACACTGTAGTATAAGTCAGGTTGCTGCTCATCTAGTTTTGGCATCGCTCTCGTTGAAATGCTGAAGACATATCTGCGGGTACCGGACTCACTGTCGGCCAGAACGACGACCGGCTGCGGCGGCAGGATCCGGCTGGCCTTGAAGAACAGGTAGTTGGCGCGTGGGAGCGCAGCCAAGTCTTTGCTATTGGAAACGGCCACGGCTGCGACGGTCTCGTTGGCCGCGAATGTGACGACCAGCGTTGCCCCCACCGCGGTCGACAGGCGCACCACTTCGTCGGGACGGTAAGCCAAGTAGCGCATCCGCGCATCATGCTTGCCGGCAAGCGGGGTGTCTTCCGCGGAAGCCTCCAGCGTTAAGAGTAGTGAACAGGCCAGGGCGAGAAACGCTCTTTTTGTCATGGCTGCACGTCACCCAGGTTCGACACGCTATCTTCCGAGGTTTGATAGGAAGTGACGAGTAGACCTCCCGGATTGGTGAGCCTTGATTGGGCAGGCAGATCTGTCAGGCGCTCGTAGCGGATGGTTGCTGTCCAGGTGGTCACCAGCGGCATCTGCCCATCGATGGAAAGGGTGCGTTTGTATCGGATCTGTTGAACGTCCGGACTGATGTCGTTTGAGGAAATATGCCCGACTTCGAGCTTGCCGAGCTTGCCGACTGTGACTTGCGGCGAGGTGGGATTCGGATAATTGAAGAAATCTTGATATTGCTGCCGCACAGCCGGTGCGCTGAAACTGGATACGAGGTCATAGCCGTATTGGGCGGAATCGGCTGTGTAGCTCTCGCGCAGGCGTACATATTCCCACAGCGAAGCATTTATGACGGCTCGCTCTTGGGTTGCCGGCAGTCGAGAGACTGACACTTCGCTGTCAACTGTTCCATCCGGGCGTACCCAGAGGAACACAGGTACGAGCTTGGCCAACGGGACCATGGCAGCGATGGTAAATGCCTGCGCAACATTTCCTAGGACCGCCGCTGCCGCAAAGGCTATGAGGGCCTTTGACAGGCGCCGCGCAGACTTCGCTCGTGAAGTTTGAAACGCTTCCACCTTCTTATAGTGGGCGGCTAGCGTTTCTCTCTCCACCAGAAGGGCATGTTCAGGAAATTTCACTTGGGCTCTTTCGCACATTCGACTTGAAGATCTTCAGGGGAGGTTTCCCATTGTCCCACGTTCAGTTGGAATGGCGAACCCGTGCAGGTCGCAAGCTTATCGGTTGTCTTGCAGGCCGCCAAAGCCAGTATTGACAAAAGTAGATAGTATTTCATGTTGAGGTACCGCGCTTGTCGATTGATTAACCACCTGCCGTTTTGGCAATGCGGCGATTGAGGCTGCTAAGAGATTGGTTCGCACCTGCCCAAGAACCGCCGGCTATGCTGCTGGCGATCGTCGGAAGCGCGACGATCAAAGCGTCACCAGCTAGGAAAAGCATATCGAGCTCGTAAAGCCCGATGATCTTGGCTGCTGTCGTACCCTTGTATTTGATCACCGCAAGCATGACTCCCAGCGCGACTGATTCGGCCGCGATAACTATCGTTGCAACGATGTTGAGGAGGACAAGCAGCAGCCCGTATGAGAGCAGTTGGCCGATCCATCTGGTAGCCATGTCTCGAGTGTGATCAAAAAGATAGCCTACAAGAACGAGGGGGCCGATCGCCAGGAGCACCTTCGTCAGAATTCCAACGGCATCATAGATCTCGAACGCTGTCCAGAGCGAGCCGTACAAAATCCATTGCGCTCCCTGGAAGGCAAGTATGTCCTGCTGATTCATTGGCCCAATTTCGGAAGCAATCCGCTGAAAGGCACTCTGACTTGCAGCGAACATTACGTCGAGCTTCTGGGGGATACCGATGAAGGGCAAGGTGCTTCCGCTGATCTGGTGGGCAAGCTTTGGAATCGTGTCGTCGAAGACCGATTCAATGTACAGCTGATAGTTGGCCTGCCCTAAGATGAGGGCGACGACAATCGATACCGTGACTACGCGCGAGATACCTCCGCGCGCGTCGACTTGACCGCGCATGACCAGAAAGCCTTGGATTATGATCCAGAGCGTGACGCACGCAACCAGAGGCGCACTGACCGCCTCTTGGACGTTTCCAATCACTTTGTGCAGCCCCACCGTAAAGGCCCCATGAAAGATCGCGTGTATGGCCGTGAATGGCGCAGGAATTCTGAAAACCATTGCGTGAACCTTATTTGCCCCTGATCAGCGCAGATGAGCCGGATGAACTAAGCGTCGCTACTCAAACATTCTGGCGGTGTCCTGGCGTTCGCGACGCTGCATCGCGGCCTCCTCTGCGGCGTGAAGGCTCGCTTGTGCAGTGGCCATCGTCAGCAGACTCGTGGCCTGGACATTTTGGATAATCGCATCATGAATCTGCTTGAGGACCAGACCGTTGGTGACGGTGGCCTGCACAATATTTCCCGAGCGGGAAAGCTGACCAAGCGTGTTGTCATTGGCCTTAAGGCGCTTGTCCATTACGCCCAGAGTGTCGGCTGCAAGAGCTGCGGCATTGATGGCACCAGCGATTTGTCCCTGTAACAGTTTCGCTTCCGAATCCGTGCCGTCGACTTTCCGGTTTGGGTTGTCCGCAATTGCACGCGCTTTAATCGAAGTTGGCGCCTGACCCTCAAACATCTGCCTCTCAAGCTGATTGCCCGACGGGTAGTGATTTCCTTGGTTCAGTGAACTTAGCAGCCCCGTGACACCGAATGACGAACTTAGTATCTCCACCATTTCCATCGTGGAAGCGAGCGTCTGGGCTGACTTTATCAGGATCTGCGCGGTGGAAACCGCTGTTAAGCCCGCTTGTGTTACTACCGCCGGGTCGATGACGACAAATTGCGACCGGGCCTGTCCGCTAAGTAGAAAGGAAGCGGCAAGCGTCGTTGCTGCAAGCGTGGGAAATCTCATGAATATTCCTCCGTCAGTCTTGAATTTCGTGGTAACGAGTCATGAACTTGTTGAGCCACGCACTTGGGGCATCTCCGTGCTGGTCACGAAGCTGGTCGACAAAGCGCACGGTGTTGGCCCGCCCCGAGAGTACGGCTACATACTCGCGCATCTGGCCAAGATCGAATTCGCAAACAACACTCCCGCTCTCGCGCTTGAGCAAAAACTTGCGGCTGCCAATTGCCATTCCCTGGCGGATTGCCTCGAACTCCTGCGTGGTGCACTTCAAGCCATCGACATACGCGGCCCGGTCGGCCGTCGGTGATGGGTAGAAGATCTTGGTCATGCATTGTGCAACGAGACTGGCTCCGAGGGGCGATTCAAGCACGTGTTCAGGCTGCTGCGTTGCGAGTATCAACATGCCGTTGTTCTTGCGGACGGTGAGCAGGAACTTGTCGATAACAGCCGAGAACTGCGGGTTGAGCAGATAGAAGCGAAATTCGTCGCAGCTCATGACGAACCGACGGCCATCGACAACAGCGCCCACGCGGTGAAGAAGATATGCGGCGGCCGGCGCACAAACCTCCTCAAATTCCAGGAGCTGCGTCATGTCGAAGCCGGTAATGGAGGCATCCAGCCTGACTTCGTCCTCATCGCCGTCAAAGGCCCATCCAAGCGCATTCCCTCTACACCACCGCTGCAGCCGTGCTCCCGCGCCCTCCGAGGGGCTGTGCAGCAGGAATTCGCGCAGGCCCGCAAGTGAGCGCATGGCGGGTTCGAACGAAAGTTGACGAAGAATGCCACGTTCCAGTCGACGGCTTTCCTCCGGCGAGATCGGACCACGGCCGTCACTCTCGATGAGGGCCATCAGCCATTCGCGCAGAAAGTCCAACGAGGCGGAGGTGTTGTCCAGTCCGCGCAGAGGGGCCAAGCCGCTCGGAGCGCCTCTGCGCAACGCAAGGTATGTCCCTCCCGTGGCTCGCACCAGCAGTTCACCACCCCGGTCTTTATCGAAAAAGACGATGGCACCATTGCGATCGACCACGCTTTGCTCAAGCATCGCGAGGATAAAGGTCATCAGCGTCGTCTTGCCTTTGCCGACGGGTCCGAATATCGCCGTCATGCCGACGTCATTCTCATGGGGGATGTAGTCGAAAGACGTTCCACCGTTTGTGCGAAAGCGCGCAACAGCTTTGCCCCAGTGGCCGGAGCTGGAACCGCTGGGGAAGTTCTCAAATGAGACAAGCCCGGCAAAATTGTACGAGGTGATCGCCCCGGGGCGCGTGCGCCACCTGTTGTTCCCCGGGAGTTGGGACCAGTACGCGGCCTCCATGCCGATACCCTCTTGGACGATAACGGCGCCTGTGTCGGCCAGCCTTGCGCGCGCATTTGCTGCGCGATCTGCAAGGCTATTGAGGCTGTCGCCATAGACGCACAGGCTCAGATGATGCGAACCCATGACGAACTCGTTGCTTGCCAGTGCGTCCTCTGCCTCGGCAAGTTCATTGATCTGGGTGAGAGCCTTGTCGCCGGCGCTCGTCATCTGGCTGGATTTAAGGCTAAGCTTCGCATGAGCTTGTGGCCGAGTGAGGAAGGAAAAGCTCTGGCTCAGGACAAGCGGGAAGTTGGCGGACAGTAAGGGATTTAGCATGCCTGGCCGCGTCGTCGCCGGATATTCACGGAACGAAAACAATGATCCCACGGAGCTATCCCCGGGTCTTCGAATCTCAAGCGCCCGCTTCCCGCAGATGACCCGATCAGTGTAGATCGAGGCGCCAAGCGAGCCGGTAACCATCGGAACCGGAAGAAACCGGCAAGTCATTATCAACCGAAGCGCCTCACCAATTTCCGTGAAGAGCACGTTGCCTTTCTCGCGAATACCCAACCGGCGCAGACCGTAACCGCCGAGTGAGCCAGCAATGATCTGCCAGAGGTCCTCCAGGCTTCGCATTTGTGTGGCCAGATCGTTGTCATTCCGTCTGGGGGATTTGGCAATGCGCCAGCCTATCTTGCCGATTGCGGTGCGGGGGGACACGACGATAGTGAGGAAGTGATCGTTGCGAAAGAGCTTGCCCGACAGCACATGGCGCTCATAGGCCTCGCTCAGACTGCCAGCAAATGCACTTTGAAACTGGCGCGATGCCGGCTCCGGCACATCGTTATTGCGCACAAGATGAGCGTATAGCGTGACATTGTCATCCGCGATGTTGCGCAAGAGAGTGTTGAACGCGCGGCAGCGCGAATTGCGCATCTCTGCGTCTTCCAAATCAAAGGGCAGGCCGTTCACGTGTGCCATGGCCATGATCGATCCGTCTTCCAGCAGGACAACCTGATCGCTGAGATGACCGACATACGGAAGATAGATCTCGCCAGATCTCTCGGTCCGGCCACTGGCGCCAAACATTACACCATTCCTCTTCCGCGTTTCGGCACTCTGATCGGATTGGCGCTGACGCTCGCGCCACCCCAGACCGGCCCGTCCACGCTTCTGCCGGCAGTCTGCAAATAGAGGAGCGCGACGCTTGCGGCGTTATAGTCACGCTCAACCACCAGCCGTGCCCCGAACCAGAGTGGCACGAGCACGATTTCATAAAGTGGGTTTTGAAGGACAATGATGACGAGACCAGCCAACATCATCAGCAATCCGGCCAGCGTCAGCGGCACCCCCAGAAACAGTGCGGGGCGTGTCGCCGCCACATAGAGGGTGCTCACTTCCAACCGGTCGCTCATCAGCCACCGCCTATGAGCGCCTTGCCCAGGAAGCTGGCGCCGAACATGATGACGATCCCTCCAACGACACCCGCAACCAAGCCAAGTGAAGCACGACCGAACATCCAAGAGATGCCGATGGCCACGAGTCCGAGCACGGCCAGTGATTGTCCGAAGGGGCCAAGTATGAAGGTGCAGATATTCTGGACCATCTTGGCGGGATCCGTCCCTCCGGTCACCTGAGCCGAGGCTGGCCCGATGGAGAAGACCGTCCACGCGGCGCCTGCAGCAGCGGCCGGTACATATTCAGCCGCCGTGCGCAGCATGGAAAAAGGCGAAGGAACACGCGTTTTAAGCGCACGAAGTATTTTGAGTGGCGTCATCATTGTATCTCCATGGTTCAATCGAATACGAGTTTGTTCGGGTTCGAGGATTCCCGCTCTTCCGCAGCCTGGCTGCCTGTCGGACCGGAGGGATCGGCCCCGGAGCGGTTTGACTCATACGAGCCCCAGATGTCCCAAGAATTTCGTTTGGGCTGCTTTCCATTGGCCTGTTGGCTCTGTTGGAGCAGAGGCGGCACGGCTTTCCGACCGGGTGCCTCAAGGTGTGGCGCATCTTGAGCGGTCGGCTCCAGGGTTGGCTCGGGGTGACTCGAGATGTCCTTTGCGGCTGACTCGACCTTGCGTACATAACCGTTGGTGAAGCCACGCGTGACGTCGCCCGTGTTGTAGGCCGAGATGGCACGGCGAAGCGCCAGTTGCTGCGCCGGAGCAGTCGTGCCGCCGGCATACCGGCTTTCAAGCAAGTGGGCGGCGGCCGATAGCGAGGCGCAGGGCTCGAAAGCCTTTTCCGGCGTGAGATTGAGGAAGGAAAAGTTCTTGCTGTTTATCTGCATCAATCCGACATCGACAGAATGTTGTGCTTCGAGGCGGTTCTTGATGCCCCGCGTCGCTTCCAGGCGGTCTATCCAGCGAAGCTGCTCACCTGTGGTGTTGTCATGAGC
>NZ_NWQG01000029.1:0-4513 GCF_002529485.1 Mesorhizobium sanjuanii | reverse complement strand
TGACATGGATGTCAACAGGGCGATGGCCAGCGGCCAAGCTGCAATAAACATTCCTATCCCCTACCTTTCCAAGCGTCCGGACCGGTTCTGGCCCTGTCCGGCACGCGCTTATCGGGCAGGTTTGTTACTGCGTGATGTTCAAGTTCAGCTTTTCGGTTTCAACTGAAGCAAAGAGCTTGTTCATGTCCGGGTGCATGGGCACCTTGCGCATGCGCGGGTTGCGCGGGCGCGATCAGCCGGCACATCTCGACCATCGTGGTGGACCATTCCTGCGCGGGATTGCCCGCCCCGGCCGTCCGTTGCTCCTGCAGCGTCAACTGCGACTTGGCATGGGCGGTGATGGAATCTTGTGTCAGCGCCTGGCCGAAGGACAAAATGGGGAGCTTGGCGGGTTCATCTCAGGCTGCGGAAGCTTGGGTCGATCGAACGCGAGAACCGACTAGGGCGCCGAGCTGCCCAATGTTGCGGCATGCTGCCGTTGTTGCAAGAGACAGCCATGCGCCCTGCATACTCAGGCATTGGTTGAAACCGCGAGTTCGTCCGCGAAGCTCGTCGGAGGCGCAAAATACGCGGGGACGAGGGTCAACTGGGAAGACGTGGCGGCGCAGCCGGCCTGGTGCGAGACCTGGTTCAGCTGTTCGGCCGCGCCGCGAACTGGTGGGTCACGCACAGTCCCATCGGCAGAAACCGCAGGCGGATTGACGCAGTCCGACAGCGCTCTCGACAAGTACAGTGACAGGCTCAAAAGGAAGGTATTGCATCAACTGAGAAATGTTAGCTCGCAAGGTAACCGTAACCGTAACCGGACCTGCCGATCGCCGGGAACAGGATTGGCGCCGCCGGCCACCTCCCAATGACCTGCCTTGGGCAGGAGACATACCGGTGGCACAAGGCCACTATAGCGAATCACGGCCGTTCTTCGGCCAACCGCCTCTGCGATCAGTCAACCGCCGCGGTGCTCCACCGCGTCGGAGCCGCACGCACGAGCGGGAGGATTTCGAGGTGATCCAGGTCCGCAAGCGCCAGAAACGCGAAGAAGATGCAAGGACATGGCAAGCGACCGGGCGTCCGTGCCGTCGTAATCAAGTGGTGTTGGCAGGCCTACACCAACGGCGGAGCTCGCGAATAAGCGAAGGACCACTCGGCAGGGTCATACCGGCGCTTGCAGCTGTGTGGTGGCCACCGGCTGCCTGGATGCGGTCAATTCGCTGTGGATGAAAAGACCAGGCCGAGCAACGGCCTCACATTGGCCGCACGCACCGGCGAGTGGTAGCAAGGGGCAGCTGTCCTGCGTCGGTGCCCCAAGGGTTGCTCGGCAACAGCTTTAGACAAGGGGATTCAAGATTGAAGGTGAGCCGTTGAAACATGTTCTTGTCATTGACGATGATGCCGCAATGCGACGCCTCATCTCCCAGTATCTCATGATGCATGCCTTGAAGGTGACCGCAGTCAACGATAGCAAGCAGTTTAACTACGTTCTATCGCATGAGCCAGTCGATCTCGTGGTTGTTGACCTCAACCTCGGCCGGGAGGATGGGCTTGCCATCGTCCGCAACCTCGCGACGAAATCGGATTTACCCATCATAGTGATCAGCGGCGACCGGCTTGATGAGGCGGAAAAAGTCGTTGCGCTGGAGCTCGGCGCAACCGATTTCATTCCCAAGCCTTTCGGGCTGCGCGAGTTCTTGGCCCGCATTCGAGTAGGGCTACGCCAGCGCATTTCCAGTCCGCGAACGAAAGATCATCGCTCATTTCGGTTCGGAGCCTGGAAGCTCAGCGTCAAGCAGCGGCGACTGATCTGTGCGGAGCGTGGCGAAGTCAAGCTTACCGCATGTGAGTTCAACCTGCTGATCGCGTTCCTGGAGAACCCCCGCAATGTCCTATCCAGAGAACGGCTTTTGCTCGCGAGCCGTGTGCGTGGAGAAGAGGTCTACGATCGAAGTATCGATGTCCTAATCTTGCGCTTGCGCCGAAAGCTGGAGGCTGATGCGGCCAATCCAAGGCTAGTCAAGACATGCCGTGGTGCAGGGTATTTCTTCAACGCTGACGTAGACGTTAGCTACGGAGGCACCTTGGCCGCGTGACAGGAGCTATTCTGGAGATTGGCTGATGAAGCGTGGCGGTGTTTTCTGGCGGCCCTTAGCTCGGCGCCTGGATGTCTGACCCAAGGCAGCATCTCGTCGATCTGGCTGGGATGGCTGTTGACGATCCTGGTGGTGAGGACGTCGGCGAGATAACCGAGTGACTCGACACCATCGAGCCTGCAGCTTTCGATCAACGACGCAATGACCGCCCAGTGTTCGGCACCGCCGTTCGAGCCGGCGAAGAGCGCGTTCTTGCGGACGGATTGAGCGCTCGACGGTGTTGTTGTCGATCTCGGTGCGACCGTCGTCAACGAAGCGCGAGAGGCCTTCGCAGCGTGAGAGCGTGTAGCGGATTGCCTTGGCGACCTTGGTCTTCTGACCGATCAGGCCGAGCTTTCACGCAGCCAAGGTTCAAGATGGCGACAATAGCGCGGCTATTTTCCCGACGCGTCGCACGGCGTTCATCGGCCGGTCGGCCGCGGATATCGTCCTCGATCTTATTGAGGTGGGCGATCGTCTCAGCGCCTCGCTGGCGATCGGCGAGTTCCAGGCCTACATCGCCTTCCAACAGTGCCAGTCTGATCAATTGCGGCGAGAGCTACCGGTCCGGAGATCGCATCAGCCTCTCCGTCGCCAAAAGAGCTGTTCTGCTTAGCCGTCGAGCTCAACGCCCAGCGTCGGAGCGCTCTCTGCTCCTGAAGGAAGCCATGAGGTCCGCTCGGGCTTGATCGGAGGCTTGGCCGATGGACGTTGTGTTTGCGTCGCTCGGCTGCCGCCCGATGGCGAGGCTTTGCGAATTGTCAGTCCTCTGCCTTTTCGCCGGTCTCAACGGCGCTGTGTAACGTTCAGTGTTGATGATGACGCCCCCGCTGTTCACGCGGTTGCTCCTGTGCAGTGTACTCGTCAGCTTGTCCTCGGCCTCGCGCGTCTGGCCCAAGTGCCGTTCCAACGGCGCTGGCGCGACCTGTCTGGCTTGCTGCTCTTGCAACGCGGCGTGTTGCACCTGCGACCCGGCTGCTGCCAAAGCTTCGGCGGGGCTTGCGGCAAGCTCGTGCGGCAAGCGGCCCTCTCTCAGTCGGTTTTGCAGCGCCTGCCGATCGGCGACGAGGTAGTTGAGGTGCAGCGGCAGCTGCTGGTCTGGCCGCTCTTCGTTCGCCAATCGACGAACCAGCTCGCGCGTGCCGTCCACCACGAAGACGCCGCAGTCAACAGCGTTTTTCTGCTGCGCCATGTCGGGTGTTACCAGGGTCGCGTCCAGTCTTGTAGCGAGCTTTCGTGCAGGCGCGTCGTTGTATCGCTGTTCATTTTGCTGGATGGAGTCGTAGTGATAGGCGACCGCTCTTTCCGGATCGCGGCGATCTACGAGGAGCAGCGACCAATGGGTGCCGCGGTCAATACCCACCCCATCGTTCACTGGCACGAACAGGAAGTCGGATGGGCCGGCGTTTCGATTATAAATCGACTGCAATGTGCCTCGCGCGTCTTGCTGCTCCATGTGGCGCAGCAGATGGGAGACCGACGGATCGACCAGCCGCGTCCGGGCGGCGAGCGCTGGATCGGCCTGCTGCAGCTGCTGCTCGAGGAATTCGTAATCCCTCTGGATATGTTCGTCGCCCAGCAGTTGGGTGGCCCCGAGCACCGCCCCCCGGGGGAGATTGGACGAGCCTGGCGGAAGGGCTTCGATGTGTGCATCGGAGGAGGTGGTCAGATCGACCAACGGAACCCCGAGATGGGTGTCTGAGAGCCTGGCGGTCGCTGGCAAGGCGGGTCCCGGAGCCCTTGCCGGTACTGCTGCCGCTCCAGCTTCCCTTATCGCTCCGCGATGGAGGAGCCAAACGTCGTTGCCCCCCTCCGGCCTCCGGGCGGTGTAGCCGTGACCATTAATATCGAAGTGCCATTCCGGCTTTTCCGCATCTGGCAAGAGGCCATGGCGGTCCAAGAAAGAGAGCATTGCGTCTGGGACGCGTTGAGTCCCATGGGAGAAGTCTTTGGGGACGGCGAACGAAACGTTTATGGAGTCCTCGATCGCAGCCGGGGGCGCCTCGGACCTTGCTGAGGGCGCGGCTCCCGCATGCAGGCTTCCAATGTGTTCGGACCCTGTCCCTTGAACCGGTACCCCTTGCAATGGCAATTCACCCAACTGCCGCATGGGGGGCTGCATCGGCACGCGGCCGCCTTCGCTCGGCGGCTGCTGAATGGCGATGCTTTGCGGATTATCAGTCCCCTGCCTCTCCGCCGGCCGCAACGGCGCCGTCGAATGTTCATTGTTGATGATGAACCGCTCGGGTGGCAGGAGGTTGCCCTGGTCAAGCGCATCCGGCCAGGGCCGGATCTGCTGTTGGCTGGCAGCCAAGACTGGCGGGGCGGCGGCCTCAACTCCGGCGTGCCCAGAGCCGGCCGCTGCCAAAGCGTCCGCCACGATCCTGTCT
>NZ_NWQG01000028.1:0-1420 GCF_002529485.1 Mesorhizobium sanjuanii | reverse complement strand
GCCAAAGCGTCCGCCACGATCCTGTCTGACGCAGGCTTCGCATCGCGAACCCGTTCAAGCGCCAAGCGGAGAAAATCGTTGCCTGGAAACAACGCCTCGGCGAATTTGATCCGTGAATCATGATCCAGCCCAGAGATCGTCTGGCCCCGCCTCTCAAGCGCCTCAGAAAATCTGCGAAGACTACGACCATAGGCAACACGGGTGCTTGGGGCCAAGCTGCTGTCACTGGTCACTTGTTCTAAGACATGCGCATCTGCCTTTGAAGGCACCGCCACTGGCCACCGGCCAGTCGCTGAATAGCCCGGCTCATGATACGCACGCAGGACGTTCAACGCCGGCCTTATATCCTTTATGTCAGTGTTTTTTGGAAAGAAGGTATCGAGGTGATCGACCAGGGATTGGTGATTTTTTAGATCAGTCGCTTGGCCACGAGCGCCGAGATCATTCGCCAATCGGCGAAGCGCATACGAGTATATTCGGAGCGTCGGCGCGCTATGGTGTTGCTGAGCCTCAGCATGGGCGATCGCCTTATCAATCACGTCCCGGTGTTCGTCGGACAAGTGGGGATAGCGGTTAGCCGGGGCACCAACAGACGCTGAATAGCCCGGCTCATGATACGCACGCAGGACGTGCAACGCGCTCTTCATATCATCGCTTTTCGGAAAGAAAGCATCGAGGTGATCGACCAGGGATTGGTGATTTTTTAGATCGGTCGCTTGGCCACGAGCGCCGAGATCATTTGCCAACCGGCGAAGTGCATACCTGTATTTTAGGACCGTGCTCTCGCTATATTTTTGCTGAGCCGCAGCGTGGGCGATCGCCTTATCGATAAGGTCCCGGTGTTCGTCGGACAAATGGGGATAGCCGGTGGCACGGGCGCCACTCGCGACAGGTTCGGCTCGGCGCGGCTCGGCCACGTGCTGCTCAAAACCCGCTTGCCGCGCTTGGCCAGCATCCGGCAAGGGGCCAGGGCGGTTCAAGGAAGAGAGCATCGCGTCTGGGACGCGTTGGGTCCCATGGGAGAAGCCTTGGGGGACGGCGAATGAGACGTTTATGGAGTTCTCGATGGCAGCGGGGGGTGCCTCAGCCCTTGCGGAGGGCGCGGCCTCCGCATGCAGCCTTCCGATGTGTTCGGACCCTGTCCCTTGAACCGGTACCCCTTGCAATGGCAATTCACCCAATTGCCGCATGGGGGGCTGCATCGGCACGCGGCCGCCTGAATTGCCGATTTCGCGCGGCTGCTGCTGAATGGCGGCGGCTTGCGGCGTATTCAGGGCCCTCTGCCTCTTCGCTGGCCGGAACAGCGCTGTGGAATGTTCGTTGTTGATGATGCCCCCCTGGGGTAGCAGGTGGTTGCCCTGGTCAAGCGCATCCGGCGAGGGCCGGATCTGCTGTTGGCTGGCAGCCAAGACTGGCGGAG
>NZ_NWQG01000027.1:0-1457 GCF_002529485.1 Mesorhizobium sanjuanii | reverse complement strand
CTCCTGTTCCAGTCGCAGAAGCTCCTCTGGATTGGTTGGCGGCTTGTGAGCTCGATTATCGAACAGCGGCCGCAAGGCCTCGGGAATCTCCGCATTGTGAACCCGCTGCAGCGCCAAGCGGAGTTTCTTGTTGCCTGGAAACAACGCCTCGGCGAGTTCGGTCCGCGAATTGTGATCCAGCCCAGAGATCGTCTGGCCCCGACTCTCAAGCTGCTCAGAAAATCTGCGAAGAAGACGACCATAGACGACACGGGTGCTTAAGGCCAACTCGCTGTCACTGCTTAATTTTTCCAAGATACGCGCATCTGGCTTTGAAGGCACCGCCGCTGGCCACCAGCCAGTCGCTGCATAGCCCGGATCATGATACGCACGTAGGACGTTCAACGCCGTTTTAATGCTCTGGTCATTCGGAAAGAAAGTATCGAGGTGATCGACCAGGGATTGGTGATTTTTTAGATCAGTCGCTTGGCCACGAGCGCCGAGATCATTCGCCAATCGGCGAAGCGCATTCGAGTATATTCGCAGCGTGTCCGCGCTCTGGTTTTGCTGAGCCGCAGCGCGGTCGATCGCCTTATCAATAACATCCCGGTGTTCGGCGGACAGATGGGGATAGCTGGCAGCAGGGCCGCCAGCAGTCGCTGAATAGCCCGGCTCATGATACGCACGCAGGGCCTTCAACGCGCTCTTCATATCAACGTCTTTCGGAAAGAAGGCACCGACGTGATCGACCAGGGATTTGTGATTTCTTAGATCGGTCGCTTGGCCACGAGCGCTGAGATCATTCGCCAACCGGCGAAGTGCAAACGTGTATTTTCGGGCCGTGGTCTCGCCATATTTTTCCTGGGAGTGGGCGATCGCTCTATCAATAAGGTCCCGGTGTTCGTCGGACAGATGGTGATAGCGGGAAGCACGGGCGCCACTCGCAAAAGGGTCGGCTCGGCGCGGCTCGGCCACGTGCTGCTCAAAGCCCGCTTGCCGCGCTTGGCTAGCATCCGGCAAGGGGCCAGGGCGGTCCAAGAAAGAGAGCATTGCGTCTGGGACGCGTTGAGTCCCATGGGAGAAGTCTTTGGGGACGGCGAACGAAACGTTTATGGAGTCCTCGATCGCAGCCGGGGGCGCCTCGGACCTTGCTGAGGGCGCGGCTCCCGCATGCAGCCTTCCGATGTGTTCGGACCCTGTCCCTTGAACCGGTACCCCTTGCAATGGCAATTCACCCAATTGCTGCATGGGGGGCTGCATCGGCATGCGGCCGCCTGAATTGCCGATTTCGCTCGGCTGCTGCTGAATGGCGACGGCTTGCGGCCTATCCACGGCCCTCTGCCTCTCCGCTGGCCGCAACAGCGGTGTGGAATGTTCATTGTTGATGATGCCCCCCTGGGGTGGCAGGTGGTTGCCCTGGTCGAGCGCATCCGGCGAGGGCCGGATCTGCTGTTGGCTGGCAGCCAAGACTGGCGGGG